>CALMHE010000162.1 GCA_937863865.1 uncultured Anaerolineaceae bacterium
CCCGGGATGCGCACCACCTGCTGGCTGGGGTCATACAAATACTGCCAGCCCAACTCCTGGCATTCCTCCACATAACGGTTCATGGCACCCGGGTCATTGGGTGAAATAACCACCAGGAAGGGATCCTCTTTCAGGTCGCGCAGGGAAAGCGTCCCGGCGAACCGCATGGCTCCGGTGTAAAAACTGGCAATCTGGGCATTGGACTTATCGGTATTGGCAAAAAACGAAGCTGTGTATTCACCCGGTATGACACGTGCAAAGGTGGTATCCACCCCCTTGCAATCCAGCCAGGCGCGATATTCCTCGAAATCTTCACCGACAGTGCCGAAAATTTGGGGGGATTCGCCCAACAATGCCAGGGTATAGGCAATGTTGGGAGCCGTACCTCCCCGCTGTCGAATCATGGTATCCACAAGGAAAGAGAGGGAAATGCAATCGAGCCTCTCCTTCAGGATATGATCCCGGAAGTAACCCGGGAATGTCATCAAGTAATCGAACGCAATGGAACCCGTGCAAACTATCTTCATACTGACTCTCACTGAATGGGATTTTCCTGCTCCCCCGAATGGCGGGCAGGATTATTACTCAAACATTGATTACCCAGAGCCTTCGCCAGGGTCTGGTCGTAAGGTGACCGGGTAATGCCAAATTCTGTCACGATGGCAGAGATCAATTGATGGGGAGTGATATCAAAAGCTGGATTGCGGGCTGGTGCACCCCGGGGCACAACAGGCTCGCCGTTTTTTTCAAGGTCCAGGACCTCAGATGGATCCCGTTCCTCGATGGGAATATATGAACCGTCCGGAATTTGGAGATCAATGGATGAGGAGGGGGCGACACAGATCACCGGCACCCGGTTTGCCTCTGCCGCCAGTGCCAGCATATAAGTGCCAATTTTATTTGCCACATCTCCATTGGCTGCCACCCGATCCGCCCCAAACATGACCTTTTGGACATCGCCGCGCTGCAGGAAATAACCTGCCGCACCATCAACAATGATATCAAATGAAATGCCATATTGGGTCAGTTCCCAGGCAGTCAGGCGGGAACCCTGCAGACGCGGGCGGGTTTCATCCACCAGGACATGCAGCCGCTTTCCCTGCTTGTGCGCCAGGCGGATTGCACCCAGTGCCGTGCCCCAGTCCACTGCCGCAAGCGAGCCGGTGTTGCAGTGATGAAGGATGACATCCCCATCCTCAATCAGGGAGGCGCCAAATTCCGCCATCCGGCAATTGATCTCCACATCCTCTTCAGCCATCCGGATGGCTTCCGCTTCCAGGCGGTGGCGCAATTTGTCAGCAGTGAGACCGGGAAAATCCATCACATCCAACATGCGACCAATCGCCCAATTCAGATTAATCGCAGTGGGACGGGTTTTTCGCAACAAGTCGCCTGCCTGCTGTACAATAGTACGCAGAGTATCCGGGTCATCAGTCGGATAATTCCATCCCGCCAATGCCATCCCAAATGCAGCGGCAACTCCAATTGCAGGTGCCCCGCGCACGATCATCAGCCGGATGGCATCAACAACCCCGTTGGAGTCACGGCATTCCACCATCTCCAGGCGCGCCGGCAAAACCCGCTGGTCAATCAACTGCAGGATTTTCTTTTCAGGATCCCAGGTAAGCGTTCGCATGTACTTTTTACGCTAAAAGACGCCCTGTCACCCAGAGCGCCCGGTTTCTACGCAGATTTAGTTTAACATGCATGGACTAAAATGTCAAAAGATTGGGTGTCGGGAGAAATTGAAGATCTTCTTCATTGCAGCCTGGAGCCATGAATTTTAATGGTTGAACAAGGAGGAATATTGCTGTCTGGGCTATAATACCTTTATGGCAAAGACACAAACCCAATATGTTTGTCAGCAATGTGGTCGAACCGCCCCCGCCCCCCTGGGGCGCTGTCCCTCCTGTGGCGGATGGGGTACCATGGTTGAGGAAATCATCAACCCGCCCGCCTCTGCATCAACACCCCGCGGACTGAGCAGTAAATCCCAGCCCCGGAAATTATCAGAAATCTCTGGTGACCCGGAGGAACGCCTGCAATTACAGATTGGCGAATTTGCCCGGGTTTTGGGTGGCGGCATCGTGCCCGGCTCCATCATCCTGGTGGGCGGCGATCCCGGTATAGGTAAATCCACGTTGATGCTGCAGGTGGCAGTCGAGATGGCGAAGGAAGGTCGCCCGGTGCTCTATGTTTCCGGTGAAGAGTCGGAGAAGCAAATTCGGATGCGTGCCATGCGCTTACTGCGGGATGAAAAGGGCGAAACACGCCCCGTACCGGATTCACTTTACCTGGTCACTGAAACCAACCTGGAGACAATCCTGGAGCATGTCCGGACGGTGAGACCTGTCATTCTTATTGTGGATTCCATTCAAACCGTGTACCTGCCGGAGATGAGTTCTTCAGCGGGATCGGTGGGACAAGTCCGGGAAAGCTCGGCACGCCTGCGGGAACTGGCAAAAAGCGACAATGTATCGGTTTTTGTCATCGGACATGTGACCAAGGAAGGCATCATTGCGGGTCCCCGCGTTCTGGAACACATTGTGGATACGGTGCTCTACCTGGAAGGTGATCGGTATCTTTCCTTTCGCCTGCTGCGTTCGGTTAAAAATCGCTTCGGTGCCACATCCGAGGTGGGTGTTTTTGAAATGGGCGAATGCGGCATGATCGAAGTGACCAACCCATCCGAAGCCTTCCTGGCGGAACGAATGGTGAACGCTCCCGGTTCAGCCATTGCAGTCACCATGGAAGGCACCCGTCCCATCCTGGTGGAGGTGCAGGGTCTGACCAGTCCCTCCAATTTGGGAAACCCCCGCCGCACACCCAACGGAATTGATTTCAACCGGATGCTGCTGATTGTGGCGGTGTTGACCCGCCGGCTGGGAATGCGCTTGAGTGAACAGGATGTCTTTGTCAACATTGTGGGCGGTCTGCGCGTGGAGGAACCTGCGGCAGACCTGGCAGTCGCAGCCGCCATCGCCACATCCATGCGGGATATCCCGCTTCGGGCTGATACTGTATTGATTGGCGAGGTGGGGCTTTCCGGTGAATTGCGCTGGGTGGGACAGATGAACGCCCGCCTGCGTGAAGCTGCAAAACTCGGGTTTAAATCTGCAATCATCCCCCGCCGGGTGCGCCGTTCAGAACCCATGCCTGAGGGCATCGAGGTGATTGAAGCCCGATCCCTGCGGGAAGCATTAAATCTGGCAATCCTGGCGGACAGGCACCAGTACCCGGGAGAACCTCAATAACGATCTCCAGATCTTGAAAAAGGAACGAAAAACCATGGCAGAGAAATCCATTTTAAACTTTCAGCCGCTGCGCAGAATCCGGCAAAATCATGCCCTTGAACATGCCACTCTCCAGGTGCTTGCAGGAAAACATCCAAGTATGATGCTGGCAGGTCATTCTGATTCGCGGGGATTCTGGGTGATTGGGAATGTCGAAACGGGAGAATTATTGAAAGCGGTCGAGGAAGGCAGGCAGCGAATGCTGAATGGGGAACACGGCCTGGCTGTTCATCCTTCCTGCGGAACGAATTATGCAATCTCGGGCATGCTTGCTGGAACTGCAGCCTGGGCAGTGATGCTTCCCTCCGGCACACTTAAAAAACGGGTGGAACGCTGGTCTCTGGCTGTAACCCTGGCAACAATCATGCTGATCCTGACCGCACCCCTCGGACCCATCCTGCAAGCCCGCATCACCACGGAAAGTGATGTGAGCGATCTTCAAATTAAAGAAGTCGTCCGTTTCCCGGGCACAACCGTAGTCAGACACCGGATCCGAACCAGGACGGTTTGATCCATTTTTATGGGGGTCAAAACTCCTGGTGCTCTGTCCGGGCGATGATTTCGTTTTGCAATGTCTCTCCCAGGTCACAGAAATAATCACTGTAACCCGCCACGCGCACAATCAAATCGCGATGTGACTGTGGATCGCGTTGTGCTGCACGCAGCGTTTCCGCATCCACCACGTTGAACTGGATGTGATGCCCGCCCAGCTGGAAGTAAGTGCGGATGAGTTGGACCAAACCATTCAAACCGGCTTTATCCGCCAGCACCTGGGGGGTGAATTTCTGATTTAACAAGGTGCCGCCGGTGCGAACATGATCCATCTTTGCCACGGAGCGCAGGACTGCCGTCGGACCGTGACGGTCAGCCCCTTGTACGGGTGAAACACCCTCCGACAACGGTTCACCCGCCCGCCTGCCATCCGGTGTGGCTCCAATCACCGATCCAAAGTAAACATGCACCGTGGTGGGCAGCAGGTTGATATGATATTTTCCACCCTTGGTGTTGGGTCGACCATCAATTGCATCGAAATAAGAATTAAAAATGCGCACAGTAATTTCATCTGCACGGTCATCATCGTTGCCATAGCGCGGGGTCCGGTTGGACAGCATCAGGCGCATTCGTTCACCACTGAAGTTGGCTTCCAATTCGCCCATCAATTCATCCATGCTGACATCCTGCACTTCATAAACATGGTACCTGACTGCACTCAGCATATCGGTCAGCGAGCCCATACCCACCCCCTGGATGTAGCTGGTGTTATAGCGTGCCCCTCCATCATGATAATCCTTACCCCGGGCAATGCAATCGTCGATCAACAAGGACAGGAACGGACAGGGCATGAAGGTGGCATACAACCGCTCAAAAACCTGACTGCCACGGATCTTAATATCCACAAAGTGGTTCAACTGGCGCTCAAATGCCTTGAACAGATCATCGAAGCTGGCAAAGGTACGTGGATCTCCGGTGTGCAGACCCAGCTGGCGTCCGGTGCGCGGATCACGCCCATCGTGGAGTGCCAGTTCGAATACTTTCGGCAGGTTGAAATAACCAGTCAGGTTGTAATTTTCCTTGCCAAAGGCACCCACCTCCACACAGCCGCTGGAACCGCCACAACGGGCATCCACCAGGGATTTACCCTGCCGCATCAATTCCCTCACAATCAGGTCGCTGTTGAAAACGGAGGGTTGACCAAACCCGGTGCGTATGATTTCCGCCGCCCGGTGGATAAAGGCATCTGGATTTTTCGTGCTGACCTGGATGGATGTGCTGGGTTGCAGCAGGCGCATTTCTTCAATTACATCCAGCATCAGAAAGGTCAGCTCGCTGACGCCATCCGAGCCATCCGGCAGCATGCCGCCCATGTTGATCTGGGCAAAATCGGTGTAGGTGCCGCTTTCGGCAGCCGTGACACCCACCTTGGGTGGAGCAGGCTGATTGTTAAATTTAATCCAGAAGCATTGCAGTAATTCTTCTGCCTTTTCCCGGGTCAGGGTGCCCTCTGCCAGTCCTCTGCTGTAGAAGGGCATCAGGTGTTGATCAAGGTGACCGGGATTGAAGGCATCCCAGGTATTCAATTCAGATGTCACTCCCAGGTGAACAAACCAGTAATATTGCAGAGCTTCATGAAAATTACGGGGTGCGCTGGCAGGTACCCGGCTGCAAACCTCTGCAATGAGCTCCAATTCACTGCGGCGTTGATCATCCGGCACGATCAACGCAAGTTGACGCGCCAGTTCAGCATGCCGTTCCGCAAAACGAATTAACGCTCCAGCCGCGATGCGCATGCCTTTTAATTCCTCCTGCCTGGCAAAGGCTTGGGGATCATTCAGGTAGTCCAGGCTTGCCAGACTCTCTTCAATGGCAGCCTGGAAATCAAGCATGCCCAGGCGGTAAATCTTGTCATCCAGAACAGTGTGACCCGGTGCGCGCTGCTCCATGAACTCGGTAAAGATTCCGGCATCGTATGCCGCCAGCCATTCCGGTGTCATCTCAGCGAAGAGCCTCTCCCGCATTGACCTGCCGCGCCAGAAAGGGATGATTTTGTTTTTATAAACATTACGTACATCCGGGCTGACAGCGAAGGAGGTTTTCTCACGGGAATCCAGGATGTCCAGGTCCTCCAGGGTGTGACAGCAGAGTTCCGGATAGGTGGGACTGGCTTTTGGAGCCGGACCTTTTTCACCGACGATCAACTCACTATCCCCAATGTGAATCGTCTTGTTTTCCATCAAATATTCAAAGAAACGCGCCCGAAGCACCGGTGCTGAAAGCAATTCGTGTTGCTGCTGATAAAAATCAGTAATCAGTTCCGCCCGCTCGGCGGAGAGAGTGGGGCGGGCTTCCAGGCTTTGCTGGCGCAGAAGGGCAACCCGATCAGTCATAGACATGGTTTAGCCTCCACGGATGACAGTACATCCGGCACGGGAAAAAATATCAACAGCCGACTGCACTTCCTCTTCGGAAGGTGAAGATATGCCTGTCAGGCTGTATGACATTCCAAGGTGGGTGTATTTTGCCCCGGCAGAGTTGTGATGGGGCAGCAGGTGCAGTGGCGGACGACCGGGCAAATCTGCAGCGAATTGAGCCGCAGCTTTCAGGTGTGCTGGATCGTCATTGATGCCGGGGATGAGAGGCAGGCGCAGCCGGAGGGGAACACCTGATTTGCATATTTTCAATAAATTGGACAGAATCAAATGGTTGGATACCCCGGTGTACCGGAGATGACGTTCATCCTCCATCAGCTTCAGATCGTACAGAACCAGGTCAACAAGGGGCAGCACTTGTTTGAACTGCCCCCAGGGGGCATAACCGCAGGTATCCAGGGCGGTGTGCAAACCCCGGGCTCTGCACGCCTTCAACAATTCAAGCAAAAAATCCACTTGAGCCATTGGCTCGCCCCCCGAAAAGGTCACGCCCCCCCCGGACTGGTCATAAAAGGCACGGTCACGCTCAATGACAGACATCACTTCATCCAGGGCGTAGCTGCGCCCGACAATCTGCCGGGCTTCGGCATAACACTCTTGAATGCAGCGACCACAGACATCACAGCGTGAGCGGTCTGTGATCCAGGTTCCATCCAAATGTTGAATAGCCTGACTGGTACAAACAGCGGCACAGGCACCACATCCGATGCAGCGGTTTGGATGCAGCATCAACTCCGGTTGGTAAGCCTGGCTTTCAGGGTTGTGGCACCAGCTGCACACCAGCGGGCAGCCCTTGAAAAAAAGGGTTGTGCGGATCCCCGGACCATCATGGATCGAGTAACGGCGGATATCGAATATCATCCCGGTCAGCATGGCATGATTATAAAGCATAATGACCCGGGAAAAACCCCGTGAAATCTTTCAAATGAAGTAGGCTCGAAGGGAAAGAGCCCAAGCGCATTCTTGACGTATCTGAAAAAGGATGCTAAAATCTTGACACGAAATGCGGGCGTGGTTCAGTTGGTAGAATGTCTCCTTGCCAAGGAGAAGGTCGTGGGTTCGAGTCCCATCGCCCGCTCAAAAACCCCCACTGGCGGGGGTTTTTCTTTTTAATGGCTGAATGTGGGGGATGTTTGGAAAGCTCTCCAAAAAGGCGAATTGCGTGGATGAAATCCAGACTGAAGACCCGCGCAATCCGGTTTCTGGAGATTTCATGAAGCTGTGTATGCGCGTGAGGTCGGGTAATCCTGGATAGTTTATGGGGGATATGCCTGTTTTATCCGGACAGTAAATTTACACGGGGGTGTAGAATCCCTCACGCCATCCGGTGGGAGGATTTCTCATTTCCATGGTGTGGGATTAAAAAGCAGAATTGTTTGCACCAGGTGCAAGCGATTCTATTAATCCCTTGAGAAACTGTTTTTTTAGGCCTGCGGGCGGCCAGAATACCGGGGCAGTCTTTTGGTAAGAATCTGTCCTGAGAATGGAATTGCACGGGAGTAAAGAGCACCTTAAACTCTCCATGTGTATCAGTTCTGGCTTTTTTTATTCTTTATGATGAAATGGCTGGAGAGTATTATTCAAAATCATTTCAGTAAACAAATCCACAATCTGGTTACCAAGATTCTCATCCTCAAACACAACACCCATTTCAAGATTCAATTCCATGGCATAATCAGTTAGATTTGCACTTGACACAAATACTTTACAACGATCTGCTACAGCAATTTTCGCATGTAAAGAGCCAAATTTCCCATCAGCGGCATGTGGGCGATTCTCAATTGGCCACGTGTAAAACGAGGCGAGCTTGAAAACACTTTCTGAAAAGGCGTTTAGACCTGAGAATGATAATTTTCCTTGGCTCCCATCCAAATCTTCCAGGCAAATGATCACCTTCACGTTCCTGAGAATCGCAGCTTCAATCGCATCTATTATTGGCTGGGCTTTATACACTGCAAAGCTAACCATTAAAAGGTGCTTATTTGCTCCTTGAATCAGTTCTAATAAAGCCTGATCCGTCCGGCGTAAGTTAGTTGTCAAATCCTCAGGTCCTGTCCAAATCAATTCCAATGACGGGGTAGGTAATGTTCTAAAAGTCGCTAAAGAGGATTGAATGGATAAGCAAACTCCGTCGGATGTTAATTCCGGAAAATCATTTACCCAGCAATCAATTATCTTTTTGAGTTTGTCCTTACTGTGAGGGCTCTGGATTGATGACAACAATTTTGTCTTCTGAAAATCAGATGGAGTTGCATGCCATTCACGAATTATTTTCAGTACTTCGTAAATAATTTCAGAAGGTGTGCTTTGAACGAAATCAGATATAAGAAGGACTAACGGGTTTTCATTCATGGTTGAAAAACCGGTGATTATCATGGCTGACGGTTGAAACCAGTACTGAACGGTCAAGATAGCGATTACCTCTTTCGCAAGAAGTTTCGGGAGAGAAAAGACAAGAATGGCAAGCTGCCGCATGAACTGTTGAGGCGCCATAACCAGGCATGTGCTCGGCACAAGTGGGGTCGGAGGCACATAAACCGCACGCCTCCAAGGCGGCATCAATATGTCTTCCTAAATTATGGGGTTCTCCCAAACTTACCAGACCACCTAGTGTACCTTCCGAATCTGGAGCGGATGTATAAAGAAGGATTCCAGCCATCGGATCAGCCGGCTGGCCCGGATTATTTGAATAGATCCGTTCTCGAATACTGGCCTGGGTGTATCCGCACTCCATGGCAAATTGACGCATGAGCGCATGGCTAAACGAGTGCAACAAAACATACCGCAAACCAGGAAAATTTGCTTCTGGATTTTCGATCATGCGGTTCTTGCGCCATTCGATATGCGCCTGGAAGAACATCGCTTCCCAGTTTTTTACTGCAGGCTGGGCTAACCATCTGAGGATTTCCGACTCCTTGAATTGAAGAAAAATTCCTTCACCTCGCACTTCAATCGCTGGAATCCAATTTGGCTTTTTTCTTGAGATGGGTGAAACAGCCTGAATTTCTTCCTCGTCGCTTTCCGCCATTTCTCCAGGAGAGTCTATCCGGGTGAATCCAGCTAATGCTCTGACTTCCCTCAAACGCTCAACCAGAACAACTTGAGAGAATACATCCTCATACTTTGAAGGAGGATTTACAGATTTCAATCTGAAATCAGGGGTTTGGCTTTGCGACGCAGGGGTCGTAAACGCAGCCCATTCTGGGGTTAGCAAATTAGGATGTTCATCATTCTCACTGGTCATCTCGCGCGATTTTCTTTTACTAATGGCATCCCATAAATCAGATAAAGCATACTCTGCAAATGCTTTCAGTTTTCCCCATTTCTCCATGTATGCTAATTCATCAACCTTTTCTACGCGGCTTAACTCGCCCCAGTTTTCTGCAACCAGATTGGCCAATTTATCAGCAGTGGTGGGGATGGAAATTGTGTTGAGGACAAAAGGAAACCAGAGGTTACTGGCACCCAGCAAGATTGCACGTACATGGAGGTCGCAGCCATCCGGATCGTAATCATGAAGATGCGGCCAGCGACCCTTGCAAATGGGCATTTTCTCACGGTTCTCACGTCCGAATGCTTCAGCCAGTTGCCGTTTTGCACCGCAAATATTGCACTCCACATAGAGATCACGAGCCTCACCAGATGGCCCAAATTCAGACAAAGTCAGGCTTCTGTGATCATATTTGGTCGGGTCAAAATTATGAACATATTCCACCCAGGGAAAGTCATCCAGATGACCGTTTTCACAGCATACAAGGAAGCGCGCTGGCAACACAGTTGGCTTGTTTACACGTTGACAATTGACATGTTCATAATGTGTTCGGTCAGGATGATAATAATCCACCTTCAGTTCAAATAACTCGGATTGGGTGGGAGCGAGTATCTGGCATGAGGGGCAAACCATCCATTGTGGAAAGGTACTGACTGGCACGCCGATATGCGCTTCTTTATCAAAGGGATTCAGTCTTCCACCTGCATCTGGAACGGTGGGGAGGGATACTAATCGTTGCACTTGATTCCCCAATTCCCCTTTTAGTGCGAAAAGCAGTCGATCTTCCTGGATTTCACGAACATACTCGGGATCTACTGGCCAATCATCTAATCCGGAAACAATGGCGGATAAATGAGGTAGATCAACAATTGCTCCAACTCCATAGGTATAAAGCAGTTGGGATGGATTAAGTTCTCCCACTTTAATATTATTTGGTCTGGTCATTGGGTGGTCTCCTGTTCTTGATCTACCCCCACACCGTTGGCAGGAGTTTCAATTTCATAATTATTCAACACAAGATTTACAGAAGGCTCGACATCCCGTAAAGAGGTCAGGCAGGTGAAAACATCCCTATCTTGTTTGTTGGGCGTTTCCAGTAATGCCAATGTTCGTCCATCACCTTTACCTTTATAGCCCAATTTGGAGCCGCCTGCTACCAGCTTGGCGGCCCGTGCAAGCCAGAGATCAATGCGACTGTTCAGTTCAGATCGCACGTCTTGCTCAACTTGGATGCTGCCTGTTACCAATCCTGCTCTCCGGCAAATCTCATCGATGGCTAATTTCACTGTGGGGTGATCTCGGGTCAGTTTTTCAGCGCTTTCATTACTATTAAAATCAAATCCATAAAGTCTCAGGAAAGAAACCAACAGCGCGGTCAATCCTCGATCAATGGCACGTGGCGAGAACGGCGTCACTGATAATGCTTCAACCTGCTGGTAAAGGGTTGAGTGGTAATGTTCAAACCGCTCATAATGGCTCAAATCCCTGGGACGAGCCCAGTTATATACTGTTACAACCAGACCTGGAAAACGACGACCAATACGGCTGGTTGCCTGAATGTATTCACTGGTGTATTTAGGCTGCCCGGCTACCACCATCAAGCCCAGGCGCGGCACATCCACACCAACCGAGATCATGTTCGTCGCCAGCAAGGTATCGATGGGGTAACTGGAAGAAGAAACTTTCTCGCCGGCTTTACGCTTTTTCTTGCGTTCTTCATCCCGCTGGGGGTCAAAGGTTGCACCCAGCCGATCCAGAATTTCCGGAATATCCGTTGCTCCGATGCGCGAAGTTAATTCAGCGATACTGTATGTATCCAGGTTGCGGTTGGCCAATCCCCGCTTTTCCATGTGCCGTAAACGGGTGCGGATGGCATCATCCAATACCCTGCGCAAGCCACCCAGGTCACGCATGGCGTTAAAATAACCAACCAGGGTCATGTAAGGATCCACCAGCCCGCCATATTTCTCATATAACTGCTGCGCAGCGGATAGCACAGCAACGTAGGAGCGGATCATCACCACTTTCAGGCGCGAGCCTGGCGCGCAAATCCCCAGATACATCCGTCCGGGATTAGTCTCATCCGGTGTGCGTTGACGAGAGAAGAAGTTATCCTTAATCAACAAGCCGTTCGGTGGGAAGAGGTTGGTTTGCCGCAGGTAAAGGCTGTTGATTTGCGCCGGCGCTTTTCGGATCGTTGCAGAGGAAGCAATCACCTTCGGCCGCACGGTCTTGCCATCTAGTTTCCAATTGCACAGATTATCGACCGCAGTTTCATACAACCCGACCAGGGTACCCAGGGGACCATTGATGAGGTGCAATTCGTCCTGAATGATCAGATCCGGGGGACGCAGACAACACTTCTCTTCGGTTTCTGCTGCCGGCAATCCGAAAACTTTATCTGCCGGATGAGTGTTCTTATCCTCGATATCGGGAGAACGGTAGCCGTGCCGGCTGCAATAACCATTCACCCGGCCAAATAGCATCTGCGCTTCGCCCTTCCAGGGCATCTGGGCAAATTTATCCACGGTGGCAATCAGCAGCGAGGGCAGGCGGCGGTAAACTTCGTCATCCACCACCAAAATCGGCAAGCCCTCCCGTTTGGCATTCTTCTGATTAAAAATGCAGGCGTTGGATGGGCAATAAACGATTGTACGACAGGAGCCATGTTTATAGGTCTCCACCATGATGTCGGTGCCCGGGTTGATCGGCGCTCCGCACCAGGGACAGTTGGTTAATTGATGTGGTGACCCCGAGCCGCCGGTGGCCGTGGAGCGGAAATAACCGGTTTTGCGGTATTCTTTGACGATTTCATCACTGTCGGGATTCCAGTTGGGGGTACTGCGCTGACCCACCCATAACCCAATGCGAAAAGGTTCGGCGCCCCATTTTGCTGCATCCTCCCGACGGATGCTTTCGCAGGCACAAATGAGTGCGGCGGCGCGCTGAAACTGCTGCAGCGTGAGCAGGCGCAGCGTGTAGCGCATTAGCACAGCCACACCGGCGCTGCCGTCGTAGCCGCCAATCATACCCTGTAAGCGACGCATGGCCAGGGTATAGGCAGTCAAGCCCAGATAGGCTTCGGTTTTGCCGCCGCCCGTGGGGAACCAGAGCACATCGGCGATAGCCTGGGTGGGGTGGCTGCGCTCAGGGGAGTGCGGATCCGTCAGGCCAGGCAGATTGAGCAGAATAAACGCCAGCTGGAAGGGATACCAGGTGCGGTTCTTTTCGATATCCAGGTCTTCCAGCGTCTTGCCTTCTTCCCGGCGGATCGATTCGGAATGCAGGGTGTGGATACGCTGCAGCGCCATGGCGCGGTTGGCAAAGCGGAAGGCTTCGGCCGCCTGTGGGCTGCTGACCAGTAGCTCAATGCCCGCCTGAATACGCTTTAGATTTTGTTTGCAGGTATCGATGGTTTGCAGGGCGGTGGTGTGATACGGCTCCAGATCGGCCGACCTATGCGCAAGCTGTTTTTCCAGTCCCTCAATCCAATCTGCATAGGCGGCAGTCAGGGGAGCCAGTGCTTTGGTCAGTTCGCTGTCTGTCAACCCGGAAAGCGTTTTCATATCCAGCACCAGCCCCTGCAGGCCAGGGATCTCTGCGCTGGTGGGCGGGGTGACGCGCGGTAGTTCAAAGGCTGGAGCAATGACGGTTTTCAACATGACTGCCCGGTCAACCACACCAGGCGCCAGCTCGGCATGCACTGCCACACCGTGACCGACGGCAAATTCCACCTGCTCACGGTAAAGCATGCCCATGGCGGCTTCTTCTTCATCTGCGTGATGGTTTTGTAATGTGCGTCGGCGGTGGAAAATGGCAGAGCCATCCGGCGCGCTGACGGACAGCTCGGGTTGGAACAGCCAGGCCGTATCGCGCAGCTTTTTGGGTTCTTCCTGGGCGTTGACCAGAAAGAGGGTGATCACCCATTCGCCGTTGCGCTGACGAAACAAGCCATCCACATAGACGTCGGGGTAATTCGGGTTTGGAACCCAGCGCTTCATCCGCCCGGGTGTGAGCACTATGGCAGGGGAGACCATTTCCACCGGCACGCGCTTCCAGACCGGGTGGGGTTTCTCCAGCTCAAGACCCAGTTCCTCGCTTGCAATGCGTTCATAGCGGCCCCAACGGGCTTGAATTTGAATGGCTGTGGCAGAGGCATCCACGGTAAACGTCAAACCCATGGAAGACGGTAGCAGAGTGGAATTGCGGATGGTGGGTGCTTCCACCACGCCTTCTTCTCCATCGCCATCGGTGAATGCCAGGTCTTCTTCCTCTTCGGGTATTACGCTCTGGCCGCGCGGCGCCAGCAGACCGAGGATGTAGCGGTCACGCACGTAGGACTCATCGATAAATTCTTCCTCGCCGCCGGCTGGGCCGAGCAGGTCGCGCAGAACAAGATCTTGAAGCTCAAGGCGGATTTGAGTGGCGCTGGGTGGTTTTAAGGATTCTGGCATAATTTTCTCTCGATAGGTAAAATTCCTAAAGACATTCTACAAATTGGTTTAGTTGTACAAGTCATTAATACGGTCATTCTTGAAAATTCCAAACATAAACTTACTCTTCGAAAATCGAATTTAAAGCTGCCAATTCATCAAGTTCCAAATCCATCGGAAGGCTAGCATGATCTCGGCGCCAACGACGAAATGTTTGGTCAATTTGGCGGCTTATTTCCCATAATCCTTCTCCTTCTGGTGTATAGCGCTCTAATCGATGAGCTAGAACCCGATCAATTCCACCTAGCCGATTTAACCAAGCCAATTGTTTTAGAGTTGATACGCCTTCCCGGACGTATACCTGAATATTGTTAAGCATATAATCATCCCGGTCAGGATATTTAATTTTCTCGCATATTGAAAGGGCTCCCCAGAATTGTGCAAACATAGAAAGTTGGTGATTTAATAAACGGCCAACATTTATTCTGGATTGGCGCGGGTTTTCCGAAAGAACCAATTGGTTTTCGATTGATTGGATAGGAATTCCATTTCTCCATAATTGAATGACAGCCATAAGATCATTTTGTGAAACACGGTCAAATATATTTCTATACCAAGCCCGATTTTGGCAGAGAAGAAATCCATTTTGAACGACATTATCCGCCCAAATCATTATTCCGGCATCATCCTGACCAATCAAA
>CALMHE010000163.1 GCA_937863865.1 uncultured Anaerolineaceae bacterium
TTCATAAGGTACCGGCAGCGGCCATTCCGGTAGAGGTTCCGGAGGGACATCATCTGGATAATAGGTTTCCAGAACCGTTCTGCTGATTTCGGTGCCTGCAATGGAAGCGGTGGTTTCATTCATTGTGATCAACTGATTGGATGAGAAATATCGAATTCCCAATGGATGCAGGGTCAGATAATTATGCGTCCATTCGTGTCCGATTACCTCGGTCAACCAGGATATGGAGGATGTACTCATCACCATGGTGGGGTAGATTCCAATCCCGCCCACCGGAACTACCAGCGCTGATAGATTTTTCGATTCCTCCACATTTTTTTCCAATTGAATGATTTGATCCAATGTCAGGTCCGGCAGCAGGGAGATCTGGACATCGTGGCGGATGACATCCCGCGGGGAGACGACGAGGGCGTATGGCAGCGGGGTGACATGATACAGAATTGGCGGGATGGGTTGACCTCCCAGGGTAATCCCATCTTTGGCAAGGGCGGCACTGATCTGGGTCTGAAGCATGGCTTCCGCCAGGGGACCCTGTATATCAAGTCTCTTCTGGCGGACCAGCTGTTCGTGAATGAGAGGGCGTGTATATAACTCCCGATTTTTCAGGTTGGGCGTTGCATATAATTCTTCAATTTTGTCCTTCAAGCTCTGGAGTTCACTCACCTGAGCCAGGTAGTTTTTGACAAATTTTTGTTGATCCACCTCATTCAAGTAACGCGGAACACCCAGAGCTGCCTGATTTAGTTTTGTCCAGATTGCATTTACAGTCCAGGAGACAAAATTAAATTCAATGCTGCGTGTATATCGCCGGACAAAATCCCGATTATCACCAGGAGGCACGACGCTGCCCCCGAGCAGCAGGAGGACAACCAGTAAGGTAACAATTTTCCCGATAATTTTCTGAACACTCATTGAATATCCATATTAATATCATTTGAGCTGTGTGTGCAAGATCGAAATGAAAATATCTATATGGATTTTACATGATAACCCAGGATTAATCCTGTTCACCCTCGGGTAACGTGCTATGATTGCACTATACTTTTTTTGGATGAGCAACAGGTAAATTTATCCGCTGTATTGAAGATTTACTTCAATGGCGGTTGGAGCGAGCATATCACATGAAACCAAAAACCATTATCACCATCCTTATCATTATTGCTCTGGCAGTGGGCGGTTTTTTTATCATTCGAAATATTCAACAAAAACGAGCTGCAGAATCAAGCCATTATGAAACCTCGGTCATTTCCCGGGGCAACCTGACTGCCATTGTCGGGGCTACCGGGACGGTGCGCGCCAACCAGACTGCCTTGATTGCCTGGCAGACGAGTGGTCTGGTTGGAGAAATTGATGTCAGCCTTGACGACCAGGTTAAGAGCGATGCGATACTTGCCAACCTGTCGCGTACATCATTATCCCAGTCCATTATTCTCGCTGAAGCTGATTTAATCGCCGCCCGGCGTTCACTTGATACGTTATTAAATTCAGACACCCCGGCTGCCCAGGCGCAGCTTGCCCTTGCACAGGCTCAAACAGCCTATGACAAGGCAGTGGAAAGCCGTCAGAGCAAGGATTATCGTCGGGCAAGCGATGATACCATCGATGTTGCCCGTGCAAATTACATCCTCGCCCAGGAGAACACAGAAAAGTACCAGGATATTTATGATACGGTTTCCAACCGGGCGGAGGATGATCCCATCCGCGCCCAGGCACTCAGCCAGCTTGCCAATGCCCGCAAGGCGGAAGACCGCGCCCTGGCAAACCTGAATTATCTTCTGGGCAAACCTGACACGGGAGAAATAGCGGAAGCTGACGCCCAGCTGTCACTTGCCAGTGCCCGGCTTGCCGATGCCCAGCGGGAATGGGATCGCCTTAAAAATGGACCGGATGCCAACGATATTGTCGCGGCAAATGCCCGGATTTCCGCCCTGGAAGCAACCCTCGATATGATTAACCTGCGGGCTCCCTTTGACGGAACTATAACCCAGGTCAATTCCCTGCCTGGCGACAGAGTTTCACCGGGCACGGTTTCATTCAGACTGGATGATCTTTCCCGGCTGCTGGTGGATGTCCAGGTGCCGGAGGTGGATATCAACCGTATCCAGCCAGGTCAATCAGCCACCATCACTTTCGACGCCATTCTGGATAAGGAATACACCGGCAGAGTGATCCAGGTTGGACGGGTCGGTACTCCGGTTCAGGGCGTGGTAAATTTTTCAGTAACACTGGAATTGTTGGATCCTGATGAAAGTGTCCGTCCCGGCATGACGGCTGCCGTGAATATTATTGTCAGGCAGCTGGAGAATGTCTTGCTGGTTCCCAACCGGGCGGTCCGCCTGCGTGAAGGGAAGCGTGTGGTGTATCTCCTCAAAAATGGCATACCCACCGCGGTCGGGATCGAAATCGGCTCCACTTCCGATCAGGTCAGCGAACTGTTGCCGGGCAATGTCAAGGAGGGTGATGCAGTCATCCTTAATCCACCGATGGAATTTACCAGCGGCGGCTCGCCCTTTATGAGGTAGATGGGATGAGCAACAACCGGGTCATAGAAGCCAGACAAATTACCAAAACATATCAGATGGGGATCATCGAAGTCCACGCACTGGCAGGCGTCGATTTACAGATCGAGCGCGGGGAAGCAGTAGCCATCATGGGTCCTTCCGGTTCGGGCAAGTCCACATTGATGAACATTCTCGGCTGCCTGGATCATCCCACCAGCGGGGATTATTACCTGGATGGGGAATTGGTTTCAAAATTATCGGATGATCAACTGGCGGAAATCCGCAACCGCAAGGTGGGGTTTGTGTTTCAGAGTTTCAATCTGCTTTCACGTGCCACAGCACTTTCCAATGTTGAACTTCCATTGCGATATGCCGGGGTGCCGGCAAAAGAACGGATTGCCCGAGCCACCAAAGCCCTTGAGGAGGTGGGATTGTCAGATCGAATCCGCCATCGACCAACCGAACTGTCCGGGGGACAACAGCAGCGGGTGGCAATTGCACGTGCCCTGGTGAATAATCCCTCCATCCTGATGGCGGATGAGCCCACCGGCAACCTTGACTCAAAATCCGGTCGGGAGATTGTGGACCTGCTGCTTGCCCTCAAACGGGAGCTGGGAACCACGCTGATTATTGTCACACACGATTTGAATATTGGTCAGCAAACGCAGCGGATTATCCGCCTGGCGGATGGATTGATTGTGGAGGAATGAGATGACACTGGGACAAGCCATTCTGGAGGCACTCGAGAGTCTTTCCTCCAACAAACTCCGTTCGGGTCTCACCATTCTGGGAATCGTCATCGGAGTGGGGGCAGTGATTGCCATGCTGGGGGTGGGGCAGGGAGCCCAAAATACGATTACCGGCTCCATCAGCGGGATTGGCAGCAATCTGCTTTTTATATTTTCCGGAAATTTCCAGGAGGAAGTGCGGAATGCCCAACCCCTCACCATCAGTGATGCCAATGCAATCGCCGACCCCTTTCAAGCACCGTCTGTGTTGGCAGTTGCACCGGTTTTGCAGGGGAACGGGGAAGTTACATTTGGGTCTGAACGGACGAATGTGACAATTTATGGAGTAACCCCTGATTATGAAGAAGTGCGTAATTACGCAGTTACGGAAGGCGAGTTTATTAATTCCGAGAATTTACTGGGGCAGGCTTCTGTAGTCCTGTTGGGTCCGGATACTGCCAACAAGTTGTTTGGTCGTTCGGATGGAATCACCGGTGAGACCATCCGGATCAGTGGACAGCCGTTCAGGGTTATAGGT
>CALMHE010000164.1 GCA_937863865.1 uncultured Anaerolineaceae bacterium
GCCCAAAAACAAGGGATTGTGATATCCTATTTATCACAACCTGTTCCTTTAATAATCGGGGATGGAGATCGATTAATGCAAGTATTCGCCAACATCATTGATAATGCATTAAAATATACACCCAAAGAAGGCAGGATCATCATCTCAAGTGAGATAAACGGTCAATCCATTAATATTAGGATTTCAGATACCGGTAGGGGCATTCCGCGGGAAGTCCAGGAGAGAATATTTGAGAGATTCTATCAGCTGGATGTATCCCGGCGGGGTGGGGCGACCCACGGAGTGGGCTTGGGATTGGCAATAGCCCAGGAGATTGTCCGTTCTCATGGTGGTATGATAGTTGTGGAAAGTCTTCCAGGATCAGGCAGCACATTTATTATTAAACTACCGATCCCTGCAAAACAAAATTAAATCATCAGGCAATGTGAATTTACAAATGAAACTAGTATCTGTCATCATCCCCTGCTATAACGAAGAAACCACCATTGGTCAATTGCTGGATGCACTTTATCACCAAACTTATCCGATTAATCACATGGAAGTTGTTATTGCAGATGGAGGGTCCACTGATAATACACGCGAAGAAATTCGTAATTTCCATTTGAACCATCCTGGATTAAATATAGCTGTCGTGGATAATCCAAAACGAATTATTCCGGCTGCACTTAATATTGCCATAAACGCTTCCAATGGGGATTATATTGTTCGGATGGATGCGCATAGTATTCCGGAGTCGGATTATATTCAATGCTCGGTAGCTGGTTTGGAAGCCGGATTGGGTGAGAATGTTGGCGGTGTTTGGATGATTAAACCAGGCACCGGAACCTGGATTGCAAAATCGATCAGCCTGGCAGCAGCACACCCATTGGGAGTTGGGGATGCTCATTACAGGCTTGGTATCAAGGGGGGGGTGGTCGATACGGTACCCTTTGGGGCTTTCAATCGTGCCACATTGGTGAAATTGGGCGGTTATGATGAAAATCTCCTGGCAAATGAAGATTATGAATTAAATACCCGCCTTCGCCAGTCAGGTGGAAGGGTTTATCTTGATCCGAACCTGCGCTCAGTGTACTATGCCAGAGCGAATCTGCGGGAATTAGCCCGGCAATACTGGCGGTACGGCTTTTGGAAATGGCGGATGTTATTGAAATATCCCCAAACAATCCGTTGGCGTCAGGCAATACCCCCAATATTTGTAATGGGAATCATTTTACTGATACTATTAAGCATATGGTTGCCCATCACCCGCTGGTTATTATCAGGAATATTACTTTTTTACCTTGGTATATTGGTACTGGGAAGCGCGAGATCTGCCAGGGACGAGAAGGATGTGCGCCTTCTTTTTGGCATACCCATCGCAATCATCACCATGCATTTCAGCTGGGGAGGCGGATTCTTATGGAGTGGAGTTACTTCCCTGTTTACCAAGCACAAGAAAAATTAGGATGCCATGAAACCTTACGTACCAACACAAAAACCATATTGGAAAATTAACCAAACAGAACGAAGAGTAATGCTTTTTATTGGTGATTTGGTGATTGCAGGATTGGCGCTATTGACCTCCATCTTTATTTGGTCTCAAGCTCCGGCTGAGTGGTTGAACTTCTCATCCACGTTTTTACATGAACGCGTTCCAGTTTGGTTTTACCTGATGCCGTTCATCTGGTTGGTGCTGATGGTGGATATGTATGATGTCCAGCGGGCTAATAATCGTCAGGAAACTGTAAAAGGGGTTTCGATTGCCGCTGCACTCAGTGCTGGTTTATATCTGATTGTTTATTTTTCATCACAACCTGATTCCATGCCCCGACGAGGTGTAGCAGGATTTGTGGTTAGTGTGTATTTATTAACCCTATTATGGCGTTTCATCTATATTGCCATATTCACACAACCACAATTTTTGCGACGCGTCCTGATTGTTGGTGCGGGTAACGCCGGCACCAGCCTGGTTAATGTGTACAATCAATTGTTACCCCAACCATTTTATCTCGTCGGATTTATCGATGATGATATTCAAAAAACAGGAATGGAAATCGGTGGTTTTCATGTTTTGGGGACATCCTCAAAATTAATCGAAATTATTCGCGAAAATAGTATCACCGATCTGGTTTGTGCCATATCGGGAGAGATGGAACCGGAGACAGTCAATACATTACTTCTGGCGGAGGAAGCCGGGATCGAGATTACCACAATGCCGATCATGTATGAAAAATTATTGGGTCGCGTGCCAATATTTTTGCTTCAATCAGATTGGATTCTTCGATCCTTTGTTGATCACGTTCATTTGAGTGGCACTTTCGAAATCGCAAAACGGCTGTTGGACATTTCGGTGGGATTTATCGGGTTCCTTCTTCTTGCTTTACTCTTTCCATTTATTGGTTTGGGAATTTTGCTGGATACTGGAAGACCGATCATTTATTACCAGGATCGTCTGGGAAAAAATGGAAAAAAATATCGGATGATTAAATTCCGTACCATGGAAAAAAATGCAGAAAAGGATGGAATTGCCAGACCGGCATCAAACCATGATGAAAGAATTACCCGAATAGGTAAATTTTTAAGAAAAAGCCATTTGGATGAACTGCCACAGGTGATTAATATCCTCAGAGGAGAAATGAGCCTTGTAGGTCCCCGTTCGGAACGTCCTGAATTGGTGGAAGAATGGGAGAGAAATATTCCGTTTTACCGCGCCCGATTATTTGTAAAACCTGGATTGACCGGATGGGCACAGGTTAATTATGGTTATGCAGCAAATGTGGAGCAGAACGTAATCAAATTGGAGTACGATTTGTATTACATCAAACATCGCAGCCTGGGTTTGGATATTCTAGTCATTCTACAAACCATCGGTAATGTCATTGGTTTGAAAGGTAGATAGTGAGTACAAAACCACATATCCGCAACCGGTATATGCTATTGGGGGATTGTGTCCTTATTATTGCCTCGGTTTTTGCAAGCTATGCCCTCCGATTGGAATTAGGTCCGTCATTACTCTTTTATTTGCCCTCTGCTTTATGGATGGCAGGAGTTGCATTAATTGCAAAGCCAATAATCTTTTATTTTTTCGGTTTGTACCGCCGTTTATGGTTATATGCCAGTATTCGTGAACTGATCATTATCTTAATCGCAGTCACAACTGCCTCCATCCCGGTTTTTGTGATAATGTTTGGGTTATTATCACTTGGCTTTCTATCAGGCATGCCCCGGTCCGTACTTGTAATTGATTGGATCCTATCCATGGTGTTTATCGGCGGTTTGAGATTTTCTGTCAGGCTCTATGCAGAAGCTCAATCCAGGCAATCAAGCATCAAGAGTGAACGTGTACGGAGAATATTAATTGTAGGTGCGGGCGATGCAGGGGCGTTGGTCGTTCGGGAAATGAAGAAAAATCCCCAGGTCAACATGCAACCGATCGGATTTTTGGATGATAATCCTGCAAAACAAAAGCAGGAAATATCTGATGTGCCGGTAATAGGGATGCTGAAAGATTTAAACCAGGTATTGGAGCGTCATCGAATTGATGAAGTCATTATTGCCATCCCGACTGCGCCAGGGGAAGTCATACGGATGGTGACAGAAATCTGCCACCGAAAAAATGTGCCGTTTCGAACCATGCCTGGAATTTACGAGTTATTGGGTGGAACGGTGAGTGTCAACCGTCTCAGGGAAGTGGAGATTACAGACCTGCTGCAAAGACAACCGACCAAAGTCAAGGAAGAATTAATTGGCGCATCACTCAGTGGAAGAACGATTCTGGTGACAGGGGCAGGTGGCTCAATTGGCATGGAATTATGCCGGCAAATCGCCCGTTGGGGACCATCCCAATTAATTCTTCTCGGACATGGAGAAAACAGCATTTTCGAAGCTGTTTTGGATTTACAGGAAAATTATCCCGGGCTGGTGATAAAACCAGTGATTGCTGACGTTCGGGATAAACCCCGCCTCGATAATATATTCT
>CALMHE010000165.1 GCA_937863865.1 uncultured Anaerolineaceae bacterium
ACATGGCATCATCCGATCCCAATCCAGAGAATAAACGCCAGAGGGTGATGAATCTGACACTGGCTGCCTTAGCTGGTCAGGTGGGCTGCCTGACATTAATTATTATTGGATTGGCGGTCATTGCTGGTGTTTGGCTGGACAATCAATTCGATACAAAACCGGCTTTCACGATTGCCTTGATCGTTGCCAGCATTCCCGTTTCTGTATTGACCATGTTATTCGTTGCCCGCAAAGCAATTGAAAAAATGAAATCCCAACCCCCTGTAATAACAAATCAACGTACGAAGGAGGGAGGTTTTGACGAAGAAGCCTAAATTCTTTAAAGGTGTCCATCGTTGGTGGGTGCTTCTCTTTATCGTGTTATCCATCGTAGCAACCTTTTTTGTAACTCCAGTGCAGCCACACATCCAAATGGCGCCTGAGAAGTTGATCGAAAAGCCATTATTTAATTTAGGTCCATTGGGGGATTTTTATCTTTTCAATACGATTCCAACGCTGATCATCACGATCATCATCATTGTCATATTCGCATGGGCGGTCAAGAAGTCAGTGGAGAAGAACGATCTGGTTCCTGGTGGAATTTCGGGAACTGTGGAGATGCTGGTCGAGACGGTCTACGACATGACTGAATCCTCCACCGGTGCCAGATGGGCAAAGCAGATATTTCCATTTTTCATGACCATCTTGATTTATGTACTGCTTGCCAACCTGATGAAAATATTGCCCGGTTTTGAATCCATTGGTGTCTTCCACGATATGGAACACGGTCACGAAATCCAACAGGTTGTTGGGAAAATTTACACCGTTGTAAAAGGGGAGGGTGGGTATACGCTTACTCCATTCTTCCGCGGCATCTCTGTGGATTTGAATTTTACGGCTGGTCTGGCGTTGATCTCCGTATTTATGATCCAGGTGTTTGGCATCAAGGCTCATGGTTTGCGTTACTTTACCAAATTCCTTAACGTGGGCTCATTGTTCAGCAAACCCTTCTTTGGGGCAATGGATTTCATCGTTGGATTGTTGGAATTGATTTCGGAGTTTGCAAAAATTCTCTCGTTTGCATTCCGGTTGCTAGGCAATATGTTTGCCGGGATGGTTCTATCGGCAGTGGTACTCTCAATGCTGCCGGTATTTGTTCCATCCTTTATTTACCTGTTTGAAATATTTGTTGGTATCATCCAGGCTTTTGTGTTTGGCTTGTTGACCATGGTTTTTATGGCGCAGGCTACCATGGGACATGGGACAGGTCAGGAAGGCGCAGAAGCGCATTCTTAATTCCCAGTCATTAACCTTACGAACCAGGAGGCGTTGAAAGAAATGGAAGGGAGCATTGTAGAAGCAGGAAGGTATATTGGTGCAGGCATTGCGATGATCAGTGCGTTTGGCGGCGGCATTGGCATTGGTCTCAGTGTCATGGGAGCAACCCAGGGAATGGCGCGCAATCCGGATGCCTATGGCAACCTGTTGACCAGTATGATTCTGGGCGTTGCCTTTTCCGAAGCGATCGCGATTTATTGTCTGGTGATTGCGTTCTTGATGCTCTTCAAGATCGTCTAAACCGGGGCAGGAGAATACCTTGGATAAATTAGGTCTCAATCTCGGTTTGTTGGTTTTTCAAATTCTTGCCTTTGGAATTGTCTTTGTTGTCTTAAGAGCCTGGGTTTATAAACCAATTCTGGGAGTTCTTGACAAGCGCAAAAAGACCATCGCCCAGGGGCTGGAAGATGCCCGGGTTGCTTCAGAAGCTCGTGCCAATGCGGAAGCTGAAGCCGGGCACATCATGTCGGAAGCCCAGGCAAAAGCTGCGGAGGTTGTCCGCCAGGCAACTGAACGCGCTGAGACTGCCAGCAGGGAAGTTCGTGCAGCTGCTGATGCGGAAATTGCCCATGAGCGTGAAAATGCCCTGGCTCAGATTGAAGAAGAACGCAACCTGATCCTGGGTGAATTACGCAACCAGGTAATTATGCTTGCCATGTCAGCGACCCAGAAATTAATTGGCGAAACCATGGACGAAAAACGCCAGCATACCCTTCTGGAGGAATTCTTTTCCGGTGTACGCGGCGGGAAGGTGGTTGTCCTGGAGGGAGCCCGGCTGGAAGGGGCTCAGGCTGATGTGACCAGTGCCCTGCCTTTGACTGAAGAAGAAAAGATGGTTGTCACCAAGGAATTAACCGGCATGTTGAAATCACAACCGGAGGTAAATTTCCGGGTGGATCCATCCATTCTGGGTGGTGTGATTGTCCGGGTGGGTGACCAGGTTGTGGACGGTTCAGTTGCCGGCAAATTACAAAATCTGCGACAGAATTTACAATAAAACCTGGTTCACAATTAATTTCAATATTTGTACTAAAATGGGAAGGGGCTTGGTCGCTCACCAACCCCTTTTCTTATTGAACAATCCGGGAGGGTGGCGTTGCCTGATAAAAGATTATCAGAATTGATTTCTGCCATTCCAGGCGGGATCCTGGGGAGCATGGGGGAGGGGGATCCAGTGATCCAGCGGATTATGCTGGATTCGCGGGAGGTGGGGGAAGGTGATCTCTTTGTGGCACTGGTTGGAGGTAATGTTGATGGGCATCGATATATAAACCCCGCAGTGGATCAGGGTGCCTGTGCAGTAATGGGCACCCGCTCAATGGAAGAATTTTCCACCATTGGAGTGCCCTATTTCCAGGTGGAGAATGCCCGGTTGGCATTGGCATATATTTCCGCAGCCCTGTATGATTTTCCAGCTCGCAAGCTGACCGTTATTGGAATCACAGGGACTGACGGGAAAACCACCACCTGCAACCTGCTTTATCATATTCTGTTGAATGCCGGAATCAAAGTGGGCATGATCTCGACTGTCAATGCGGTGATTGGCGATCGGGTGCTGGACACAGGTTTCCATGTCACCACGCCCGAAGCTCCGGATGTGCAGCGGTATCTTTCCATGATGGTGGATGCCGGACTGACCCATGTGATTCTGGAATCAACTTCCCATGGATTGGCGCAGTACCGGGTTGCAGGATGTGAATATGATATGGGAGTGGTCACAAACATCACGCATGAACACCTGGATTATCATAAAACCTACGAAGCCTATCGGGAATCAAAGGCTCGTCTATTTACCAGTCTTTCAGAAACCGTGGAAAAACCTCTTGGAAACCTGCGATTGGCAGTTCTCAACAAAGATGATGTTTCATTTTCATACCTGGATGAAGTGACCAGGACGAGAAAAGTTGCGTATAGCCTTCATCCACAAGCGGATATTTGGGCAGAGGATATCCAGTACTCACCAGCGGGTTTATTGTTTACCGCTCGGGGAATTGATTTCTCGGCACCGGTTCATTGTACATTGCTGGGTGAATATAACGTCTCCAACATCCTGGCAGCAATGGCGGCAGCTATTTTTGGCTTGGGAATTTCACCACATATCGCTGCGGATGGGATTTCCAGACTGCCGGGAGTTCCGGGGCGGATGGAACGTATTGACATGGGGCAGGATTTTCTCGCCATTATTGATTTTGCCCACACCCCAAACGCATTGCTGCAGGCATTGGAGTCAGCCCGGAAGATGACCCGCGGCAGAGTTTTGGCGGTTTTTGGATCCGCGGGTTTGCGTGACCGCCAAAAAAGGCGGATGATGGCTGAAGTTTCCATCGAACATGCCGATCTCACTTACCTGACCGCCGAAGATCCCCGCACCGAATCGTTGGATGACATCCTGGCAGAAATGGCGGATGCCGCTCAATTTAAGGGCGGGGTGGAAGGAAAAACATTCCATAGAGTTCCAGATCGGGGTGGCGCCATTTGCGCCGCGATCAACGAAGCCCAACCAGGCGACCTGGTGATTTCCTGCGGCAAGGGACATGAACAATCCATGTGCTTTGGGGTGGAGGAATATGATTGGGATGATCGGACAGCCATGCGGGCGGCATTGGCAACCCGGCTGCAGATTCCGGGTCCGGAAATGCCATATCTCCCGACAAGTGTCGCGAAGTAAGGTGGCATTTATTCTGGAAAAAATCATGTATTTAAGGTATCCTTAGGTTTGTAATGGATATCCCAATACCGGAAAATATTTGGAAGTCTAGTTGGATTGGGAGGATGACGAGGAGGTAATCATGATAAAAGACACCATTCGGGAAGCGGAAACACGGATGAAAGGTGCCATCGATAATCTGGAACTGGATTTAACCGGAATCCGTACCGGACGCGCCAGCCCGGCGTTGATCGAACGATTAAACATCGATTATTTTGGCTCTCCCACTCCATTGATGCAACTGGCGACGATCAGTGTTCCTGAACCCCGCCAACTGTTAATTCGTCCATTTGACCCTTCCACATTGAAGACCATTGAGCGGGCAATTCTTGCCTCGGATTTGGGTTTAACCCCCAATAATGACGGAAAGGTAATTCGTCTCAACCTGCCCCCTCTGACGGAGGAACGCAGGCGGGAATTGGTCAAGGTGGTGAATAACCGTCTGGAGGAAACCCGGGTGGCAATGCGTAACGTCCGCCGGGATATCATCAAAGATCTGCGTGAATTTGAACACGAGAAATTAATTTCAGAGGATGATCTCAAGCGGGCTGAAGAGGAATTGCAGAAATTGATTGACCGGATGATCCTGCAGGTGGATGCCGTCGGTGAAAAAAAGAACAGAGAGATCATGGAGGTCTGACTTTTTTTATGGCTCCAGGGAAGAGTACCGTGAACTTGGAAGTATTGAAAACTCCCCGGCATGTCGCCATCATCATGGATGGGAATGGAAGATGGGCTGCGAAGCGAGGCTTGCCCCGGCTGGCAGGTCATCGGGCAGGCACTGAAAATCTTCGAAGGGTCATAAAAGCAGCTGTAAAATTTGGCATCCCGTACCTGACAATTTTTGCTTTTTCCACTGAAAATTGGGGGCGTCCCACGGATGAAGTCCAGGGTTTATTAAATATCCTGGATGATGTGATCGCCAGGGAATTATCTGAATTGCACGCGGAAGGAGTGCAGCTGCGGCATATCGGCAGACTGGGACAACTCCCCGAGTCCTTGCGTTTGAAGGTCGAACGTGCCATGGAGATCACCCGGAATAACACCCAGCTGACTTTGTGCATAGCCTGGAATTATGGCGGCAGGGATGAAATCGTCTGCGCCATTCGCCGCATGATGGAAGAGGGTGTTCAATCCGATCAACTGAGCGAGGCATTGATCAGCAATTATCTTTTCACGGCAGGAATCCCTGACCCGGATCTGGTGATCCGCACATCTGGTGAGATGCGCATCAGTAATTTTTTAATTTGGCAGGCTGCATATGCTGAATGGTATGTGACACCTGTTTTATGGCCTGATTTTAATGAGGAGGAATTGAAAAAAGCATTGGTTTCCTACGGCAAGCGTGAACGCCGTTTCGGGCGTCTCTCGGACTGTACGGAAGGGAACAATAACGATGCTGCGTGAACGGCTGATTGTAGCAATTATTTTAATCCCCATCGGAATTGGATCGGTTGCTGCAGGGGGATGGTACTTCACCTTGTTTATTACAGTACTGCTTTGTGGTGCCGCCTGGGAATTCGGACAAATTTTTCAGACTGGAGATCATCAACCAGCCACCATTCTCATGGTCCTGGGTGTGGGTGGGTTGATCATTGTCCGCAAACTTTTCGGTATGGAAGCCTGTGCTGCGGTATTGGCTGGATTTGTGATGGCTGCCATGGTCTGGCATACCATTGCTTACGAGAAAGGCAGAGAATCCGCCGCCACGGATTTTGCTGTCACCACAGGGGGATTGGTGTATCTGGGTTGGCTGGGGGGATACTTTATATCATTAAGGGAACTTCCAGGAGGGTTATGGTGGCTGCTGGTGATGGTTTTATCCATTGTCATCGGCGACTCACTGGCATTTGGGGTCGGCAGACGTTGGGGAAAACATAAAATGATGCCGCGTGTAAGTCCCAATAAATCATGGGAAGGATGGATCGCCGGGGTGTTGGGGGCGGCATTGGGGGGCTGGCTTTTGGCAGCCCTCTGGCAGCTTGTCTACCCCGAAATGAATCCGATTGCAGGCTTGGTTGGTGGATTTGTCATGGGAGTTTTGGCTCCCCTGGGTGATTTTGGCGAATCCATGTTGAAAAGGCAGTTCGGGGTCAAGGATTCAGGGCGGATTTTCCGTGGTCACGGAGGTTTTCTGGATCGGATTGACTCCTGGTTATGGGCTGCGGTGATCGGATATTATCTGGTCACCTGGTTGATCTTCCCTATTTTCTAATTTTCCAAGGAGGAGCAATATGATCGATTCAAAGCCGACACGCAATCTGGCACTGGAGCTGGTGAGAGTGACAGAGGCAGCGGCATTGGCGGCAGGGCGTTTCATGGGACGGGGCGATAAAACCGCTGCCGACAAGGCATCGGTGGACGCGATGCGGCTGGTTTTAAACACAGTGGACATGGACGGTGTCATTGTCATCGGCGAGGGTGAGAAGGATGAAGCTCCCATGCTCTACAACGGTGAAAAATTGGGCACAGGTGTGCCCCCCGAGGTGGATATCGCAGTTGATCCCATCGACGGCACCCGTCCAACAGCGAATGGTCTGCCAAATGCAATTTCGACCGTAGCCCTGGCGCCGCGCGGGACGATGTTCTGCCCGGGACCGATTGTCTATATGGACAAGATTGCCGTTGGGCCTTCAGCAAAAGATGCCGTGGATATCAATGCTCCAGTCGGAGACAATTTAAGTAACATTGCCAAAGCGATGGGCTTGAATGTGGCGGATCTGGTTGTGGTTGTGCTCGACCGCCCGCGGCACGAGAAGTTGATTTCTGAAATTCGTAAAGTAGGCGCGCGGATCAATCTCATTCCAGATGGCGATGTCGCCGGGGCGTCGGTCTGTAATTTGATAGGGTATGGTTTTTCCTGATGCCTTTTCAAATGCATGGAGCATTTCCAGAACGCTGTAGCCACTGCCGGTGCCCAGGTTTACGATGAGAGGCATGGATTCCCGCCTGCGCGGGAATGACAAACTGCTGGGT
>CALMHE010000166.1 GCA_937863865.1 uncultured Anaerolineaceae bacterium
AAGAAATCCGTTCCTCCATGACAGGTGGTTGGATTTCCTCCGCGGGAGGGGTACCCGGTAATTCTTTGCATCGTTTGCAGGTTCGGAACAACCACCAGATCAATCCCACCAAGGCAAGCCCCAAAAGGACAAGCAGGAACCACAACCATCCGGAACCTGCCATAACAATTGTTAACAGTGGAAAAAGGAAAAAGGAATCCATAACTGCCCGCCTTTCTGATCTGAAGCAATGAAACCAATGAAAATAGTATAGACCTTTTTGATTTGATATTCAATCAGAACTACACCCAAAGCAGCCAGGAAATAAATTTTCCCATGAAAACCCAGAAATTGCCTCTTGACAATTTAGAATGTTTGTTCTATTATATGGTTACCTGTACCATCCAGAAAGGAGTATCCCATGGAATTCTCTCCCTCCCATTCCTCTTCCCCCTTCCGCAGCCTCGCTTCCCGCATCCGCCCCGGCCTTGCCTTTGGGCTGATGATCTTTGCTGCCCTGATTGCCTTCGAGATGTTCAATTACTCCACCACCGATTTTGCCCTCAAAGACCTCCTCGGCAATCTCAAGTTCCTTGGCATCCCCTGGGCAACCATCCTCGCCATTGCCTTCTGCGGCATTGACTTCGCCGGCATCGCCCGCCTCTTTACCCCCGAACAGGGCGCCAACGAACCTCGCGAGGTCTGGTACCTCCTCGGTGCCTGGCTCCTCGGTGCCACCATGAACGCCATCCTCACCTGGTGGGGTGTCTCCATGGCAATCACCTCCCATGCCCTCCAGTCCACCGCCGTCATCTCCGCCAAGACCCTCACCACTGCCGTGCCCATCTTCGTTGCCCTTGTCGTCTGGGTGACCCGCATCCTCATCATTGGCACCCTCTCCGTGGCTGGCGAGCGCATCTTCTCCACCGAGGCTGCCCGCCCGGCGCAGTCCCGCTCCGTCTCCCGTTCCCCTTCCGTCCAGCCTGCCGCTCCCGCCTACCAGCCTGCCCGCCCCGCTCCCCGCCCCATGGCTGCCCGTTCCCTCGGCGCTTCTTCCGCACGCCCCGAACCTACCTACCACTCCCTTTCCGCCCCTCCCCGCCCATCTTCAGATCAAAATGGGACCACGCGCAAGCTGTAAAATTGGATCTCCCTTCCCCCATCAAAAACCCCCCGGAAAGTCCTCCAAGGGGGTTTTTGATGATTGTATAACCCGGGAACAAATTGCGTGGAAATTTACCATCAGATTATGCTATGATAGAAAACCAACCCGCAATCACCGGGGTGTTTGGATCAAACCAACTCATGCAATCATGGATCGGAGCGTGCAGGATGAAACTGATTCAATGGACGGATACCGACGCATATTTTAACCTTGCCGCAGAAGAATATGTCTTCGACCGGATGGACAGAACCGAAGAATACCTGCTTTTATGGCAGAACCGCAACGCCATCGTGGTGGGCAAGCACCAGAACACGGTGGAGGAAGTCAACGCTCAGTACGTGCAGGAACACGGGGTGCAGGTGGTCCGGCGGCTTTCGGGCGGCGGGGCAGTGTACCACGATATGGGCAACCTGAATTTCACCATCATCGGTGATGCCGAGGGTAACAAGTTCAATTTCCAAAAATTATCCCAACCCATCGTCCAGACTCTGGGCAGGATGGGTGCGGAAGTGCAATTTTCCGGCAGGAATGACCTGCTGATGGACGGAAGGAAAATCTCCGGAAATGCCCAATTTGTGCGGGGCAGCCGACTGCTGCATCACGGCACACTGCTTTTCCATTCCGATCTTGACATGATTTCCAACGTGCTGACAGTGAAGGGCGACAAGATTGAATCCAAAGGGGTCAAATCGGTGCGCAGCCGTGTGACCAACATCAATGACCATGCCCCCAACATCACAATTCCCGATTTCAAGGAACTGCTGGAGGAAACCCTGCTGGCAGCCAGGAAAGTTGTCCATGCCGATCTCACTGCCGCAGACCGGGCAGGGATCCTCGACCTGCGTGCCCACAAGTACAGCACCTGGGAATGGAACTATGGCAAATCACCGGATTATGACATTAAGAAAGAACGTCGTTTCACCAGCGGCGGGGTGAGCATCTATATGCGCATCAATGAAGGCATCATCCAAACCGTCCGCATTATGGGGGATTATTTTGGCGATGGTGAAATTGAGGACGTGGAGAGTTGCCTGCAGCGGGTGAAATTGTCCGAGGAGGCTGTGAGTACAGCCCTGAAACCGCTGGATGTCGGCTGGTATATTCACGGCATGACTCTGGATGAACTTGTGAAGATGATTGTTTACTAGCTGGATCCCTATCCCCCCCGGATTCATGCTATTATTAAGGTTGCCGATTAACTCTACCTTTGGATCTCCCCCGAAAGGTGGGTGATGGATACAGTACACCCCGCCCCGCAATGGACCCTGGCTGAACTCCCCCCCGCAGAACGCCTGGCACGCGAACTACACGCTCTCACAGAAGTTGCCAAGACCCTGGCACGCGCCCTGGAACTGCCAGAACTGCTGCACGCCGCCCTGCAAACCATCATCAGCGTGCTGGAACCCGCCCAGGTGGGAACGGTAATGTTGTGGGACCGCGCCTCCGGTTTGTTTCGCTCAGCAGCAGCCATCGGCTTTGATGAGGAGGCACTCAAGGAGCTGGGTTTGCAGGCAGGCGAATCGATCACCGGCAAGGTTTACGACGAAAGCCGGGCTCTCCTTCTGTGCAGGGAGGAGGACATCCATCAGGCAATGGCGGATATGCGCGCGGCCAACCGGCAGGTTTTTGCCCGTGCCGCGGGTACGGATGCACTTCCCATCTGCGTACTGGCTGCCCCCATCATTGCGGGCGGTCAACGTTTTGGCGTGCTTGTGATTGAAACCCTCGACGGACCCGGCAGGTTCAGTGAGCAGGACCTGCCTTTCCTGCAAACCCTGGCGGATTTAATTGCCCTGGCGATTGATCGCGCCCGGCTGGAATTACTGGCGGATGCAGTGCGCGGGCAAAGGCAGGAGGAACGCCTGCGCTCCGAGTTGATGGCAATCCTCTCACACGAACTGCGCCACCCCTTGACCGCCATCAAGGGATATTCCACAGCTTTATTAATGGAAGATGTCACCTTTTCCCCCGACCAGATCCGGGAATTCCTGGAATCCGTTGATCGTGAATGCGACATCATGCAGACAATGATCAGTGAAATCCTGGATTCTTCACTGATTGACGTGGATCAGCTCAATATTCAGCGTGAACCACTGCGCCTGCCGCAGTTGATCCACGAAGCTGCCGCTGAAGCCCAGCGCCGCACACCCCTCCATCATATGGTTATCGAAATTCCGCCGGATTTTCCAATCGTGGAGGGCGACCCGCATTGGATCCGCCAGGTACTTCGCAATGTGCTGGATAATGCCATCAAGTATTCCCCGGAGGGCGGTTTGATCGTGGTGCGCGGCGAGGTGCGCACCAATGATGTTGTCATCAGCGTGGCGGACCAGGGTCTGGGGATCTCACCCGAGGATATCATCCTGCTGTTTGTCCGCTATTACCGGGTGCGTATGTCCAACGGCTACCATATCCCCGGCACGGGGCTGGGTTTACCGATTGCCCGCACCATCATCGAGGCACACGGGGGGCGCATTTGGGTGGAAAGCAAGGTCGGGCAGGGCACCACGCTGTTCTTCTCACTACCCAAAACCTCCCTGCCACCGACCGAGGAATAATCATGGAAAAATCCCGCATTCTGGTTGTTGATGATGATCCCAAGCTGCTGCATCTGGTGCGGGAAATCCTGACAGCGAGCGGCTTTGACATCCTGACAACCCGCAATGGGGAGGATGCAATCGAAATGTGCGCCCTGGAAAAACCTGACCTGGTCCTGCTGGATTTGATCCTGACCGACAGCATGGATGGTTATCAGGTGGCGCGGCGCATCCGCGAATTTTCCGAGATACCCATCATCATGCTGACAGCCCGCGCCCGCGAGCCGGATATTCTGCGCGGCTTTGAGGTTGGGGCTGATGATTACATCACCAAACCCTTCAATGCCAGGGAACTGCTGGCGCGCATCCAGGCGGTTCTCAAAAGGGCTGCCGGCGGTACGGTCACCGGAGCGGAGGTGAGTTGCGGGGAACTGCACCTCGACCTGGCGCGGCGGAGGGTCAGGGTGGCCGGGCGCGAGGTAAAACTGACTCCCACGGAATACAGGCTGCTGCACGAACTGGCTGTACATCTCAACCGGGTGCTGACCCATGAGCAATTGCTCACAGCCGTGTGGGGCAGTGAGTATCAGGGTGACATCGATTACCTGCGGGCATATATTTACAATCTGCGGAAAAAAATTGAAACCGACCCCGAGACACCGCAACTCATCCTGCGCTGCCCGGGGGTCGGATATATGCTTGCCTGTCCGGAAAAGGGTGAACCCTCCGGCTGTTAATCCTTGCGTTCGTAAACCAGTTCACCGTCCACGAAGACTTTTTCAGCCACGGTGCAATAATCAAACGGGTGACCGGAGAAGATTACCACATCAGCATCCTTGCCCGGCTCCAGGCTGCCCACCCGGTCCTGAACACCGATGATCTCAGCGGCATTGATGGTGATGGCTTTCAGCGCCTCCTCCTCCGGCATGCCCTCACGGACAGCCAGGGCGGCATTGATGGAAAGATAACGGACAGCACTCATCTCATCGGTCTGGATGGCAATTTTCACACCGGCGCGGGCAAGGATGCCCGGGTTTTTGGGGGTCATATTGCGCAGTTCCACCTTGGAACGTGAGAACAGGATCGGTCCCACGGTGCAGTTAATTTTCTTCTCCGCCAGGATATCCGCAATCTTGTAGCCCTCGGTGCAGTGCTCGATATTGAAATCCAGGTTGAATTCCTCTCCAATGCGTACGGCGGTAAGGATGTCATCCGCCCTGTGGGCGTGGATATGAACACGCATCTCCCGGCGCAGCACGGGGACAAGGGCTTCCATCTTGAGATCCCGCTCGGGCGGGGTTGGCACCTTGAGGTCCTTCCCACCGGCGGCTGTCTTTTCCTCGTATTCCGCCTTGTCCTTCCCGTATTGCTCCCACTTCATCATGTAATTCTGCGCCTTCACCAGCGCCATGCGCAGCTCGGCGGCATTTGCCATGCGGGTCGAGGGGGCGCGTTTTTGAGTTCCATAAACCCGGCGTGGATTTTCACCCAGTGCCATCTTCATTCCCGCCGGTTCCTTCAGGGTCATCTGTTCAATGCTGGACCGCGGGACTGTCTTGATGCAAATCCAGGTGCCGCCAATCAGGTTGGCGGAACCGGGACCGGTGAGGATGGTGGTAACGCCGGATTCAATAATATCCGGGAATGCCAGGTCCTCCGGATGGACGGCGTCCAGGGCGCGCAGGTGGGGTGTCACCGGGTCGGTCATCTCATTGCCGTCGGCGTGTTCCCAGCCAACCCCATCGCCAAACAGACCGGCATGGCAGTGGGCATCAATCAAGCCGGGCAGAACATATTTGCCAGCCGCGTCCACAACCCGGGCATCCGCAGGGATTTCAAGGTCCACACCGACATCGACAATTTTGCCCCCATCCATCAACACCACGCCCTTTTCCAGCGTCCCATGGGTGATGGTCAGTACCTTTCCGTTCACAATGGCAATCATGGAGAACTCCTTTTGATTAGATATATATCTAACCCAAGTATATCATCATAAACACAATTTCGCGGTTTATCCCTGCCCGGCTGTAATATGAAATTACGCCTTTCCTTTTCATAATCAACTGCATGGGATAAATTCCAGCGCGTTTTGTGCCTTCCATCACTGAACGTAATATGTCCAAACAGGATATACTTATTCTGAAATAACCCGCCGGTTTGCATGCGGATTAAGACCCAATCTGGAGGGACTCTGTGAGTCAGACGTTAAAAATTGCCATCCCCATGGCAGGCTATGGCAGCCGGATGCGCCCGCAGACCTGGAACAAGCCCAAGGTTTTGCTTCCACTGGCTGGCGGCACCGTTTTGGATCACTTTCTCCGCCAGTTTAATACCCTGCCCGCAGACTTGGAAAAGGAATATATTTTCATCGTCAGCCCCTTCCAACTGGAACAGGTGCAGGCTTACATCAATGAACATTATTCCCACCTGCGCGCCCAATGGGTGGTTCAGGAAATCATGCGCGGACAGTCGGATGCATTGTGGAACGCCCGCCAATATCTGAAAGGTCCCATGCTGATGACCTTTTCCGACACCCTGGTGGAAACCGACCTGTCCAATTTGACCTCCGAAACCCTCGATGGAATCGCCTGGGTCAAGCGGATTGAGGATCCCCGTTCATTTGGTGTGGCGGAGGTCAACCCTTCCGGAAGGATCACCCGGCTGGTTGAAAAGCCGCAGGAAATCACCAACAATCTGGTGGTGGTCGGCTTTTATTACTTCCGTTCCGCTGAAGCCCTGCTGGATGCCATCCAGGAACAATTTTCGCGCAGCCTGTCCCTGAACAATGAGTTTTTCCTGGCGGATGCGGTGAATGTAATGCTGGACAGGGGTCAGGAGTTCCGGGTGGAAGAGGTTGATCTCTGGCTGGATGCCGGCAAGCCGGCGACCATCCTGGAGACTAACGCCTGGCTGCTGGCACATGGTCGGGATAATACCGCTGAAGCCGCCCTCCGCCCGGGCGTGGCGCTGGTTCCACCGGTTTACATCCATCCTGATGCACAGGTGGAAGCCAGCGTGGTCGGACCACATGTCTCCATCGGTGCCGGTTGTGTGTTAAAAAACGTGGTCATCCAGAACAGCATCCTGGATTCAGGTACCCGGCTGGAGAACATTGTCCTGGCAGATTCATTGATCGGTCGCAACACCTCGATCAGTGGGGCAGTCCAGCACTTCAACCTGGGTGATACCTCCATGGTGAAGGCATGACCGATCCGGTGGAATGCCATTCCGGCTATACCTATGCCGAACGCCCGGTGGCTTTGCAGTGGGAGGGCAGGCGCCGCGAGATCGAAGAAGTCCTCGATCACTGGCGGACGCCCGGCGGCATCTGCTTCCGGGTGAAAACCACGGAAGGACAAATTTTTAAACTCTTCTTCAATGAACTGTTTGAAGAGTGGCATATCGAATTAATTGAGTGAAAGATCAACATCCGACCCAAATTGCAGAGGAGCAAATCATGCGTGATACGTATATTGCAAAAAAGATCAATGGTCTAAAGCCTTCGGGCATTCGTAAATTCTTCGACGTCGCTGCGACGATGAAGGATGTCATTTCACTTGGGATTGGCGAGCCGGATTTTGACACCCCCCGCCCCATTGTGGATGCAGGCATCCGGTCATTGAATGCCGGTGAAACCCACTACACCTCCAACGCCGGGCGGCTGGATTTGCGCCAGGCAATTTGCGATAATCTCAAAAATCTCTACGGTGTCGGCTATGATCCGGCTACCGAGGTCATCATCACCGTTGGCGGGTCGGAAGCGCTGTATCTATCCGCCACCGCCCTGCTTGATCCCGGTGATGAGGTAATCGTTCCCTCACCTTGTTTTGTCTCTTATTCAGCAGAGGTGATTCTGGCAGGCGGTGTGCCGGTGGAAATCCCCAGCACCATGGAAGATAATTTCGACATTGATCCCGACAAAATTCGAGCCGCCATCACCCCCCGCACCAAGGCGATTTTGCTGGGCTTTCCCAACAACCCCACCGGAGCCGTGGCAACCCGCGACCGTCTATTGGAAATTTCGCGCATCGCCGAGGAATATGATCTGGTGGTCATCTCTGATGAAATTTACGACCGCCTGGTCTATGGTGATCACCAGCATGTCTGTTATCCATCCCTGCCGGGAGCCCAAAAACGCACCCTGCTGCTGGGCGGTTTCTCCAAGGATTATGCCATGACCGGCTGGCGGATTGGTTTCGCTATTGGTCCACAGAACATCCTGAGTGGTCTGTTGCGCATCCACCAGTACACCGTGATGTGCTCGCCCTCAACCTCGCAGGCGGCTGCCGTGACCGCCATCCGCGAATGTGCCCCGCATGTGGAAATGATGCGCCAGGAATATGACCGCCGCCGCCGCTTGATCGTGGACGGATTGAACAAAATTGGTCTGCCCACCTTTGAACCCAAGGGCGCTTTCTACGCCTTCCCCAAGATCAGTCAGACCGGTCTGGATGACGAAACCTTCGCCAATCGCCTCCTCCAGGAGGAACATGTGGCGGCTGTACCGGGTTCCGCCTTTGGCGCCGGTGGTGAGGGCTTCCTGCGCTGCTCCTACGCAACCTCCTACGAGAAAATCGAAGAGGCGCTGCGCCGGATCGGACACTTTGTCGGAAAATTATAAAAATATGCGGGTTGGGTTGAGATAGACGTATACTCCAAGCCTTTCCATAAACCGGACTTGGGACTTCCATTTTCTCCTTCGCTCTGCCAACTCAACCCAACCTGCTATTTTGTTGATGAAATCAGAATCATCCGGCATCGACAAGAATAACAAACAGCGCCGCTTCCTGTGGCAGGCGGCGGCGCTGATTCTTGTTCTGATTGCCCCGTTTCTTTTGTTTTTTGCCCTCCAGGCGGGTCAGACGGGCTTCGCCATCGCAGCATTTGCCCTGATTGTGGCGGGCATCTTTATTATTATTGGTGCTGGTTAAGCCGGTCGATTATCCCATCAAAGACGGACACATCCGCCAGCTCGATGGTTCCGGCATCCCCAAGCTCTGCGACTGACGGATCAATGGGCAGGTGCGCCCAGACCTCCGCACAGGCTTTCTCGGCAATCTCCTCCGCATGACTGGGACCAAAGATGTAGTGCGGCTTGCCGGAGTCCGGGCAGGTATAGTAACTCATATTCTCCACCACACCCAGGATGGGCACATTGAGGCTCTGGATCATGCGGACCGCCTTGCGGACAACCAGCGAGGCAAGCTGCTGGGGAGTGGTCACCAAAACCACCCCGTCAAGCGGCAGGGATTGCAGAACAGTCAGGGTGGCATCACTGGTTCCGGGCGGCAGGTCCACCAGCATGGTGTCAATCCTGCCCCACAGCACATCACTCCAGAACTGCTTGATGGCTCCGGTTATCATGGGACCCCGCCAGACGACCGCGGTATCCTCCTCCGGCACCAGCAGGTTGGTGGACATGATCTTGATTCCCAGGGGGGTGATCATGGGCAGGATGCCCTGCTCGGAGCCGCGCACACCACCGGGCGGCAAGCCAAACAGCTTGGGAATGCTGGGACCGGTAATATCGGCATCCAGCACACCCACCCTTTTGCCCTCTTTGGAAAGTGCCACCGCCAGCAGGGCTGTCACCGAGGACTTGCCAACGCCGCCCTTGCCGCTGAGAATTGCCACCGTTTTGTCAATTTTATTGAACGGGTTAAGCCTGGGCAGGGTCGGCTGGGCGGTTCCCAACACGGCGCGCCGCTCTTCTTCGGACATGGCGCCCAGTGTGATGGTCACCTCTTTAACGCCGTCAAGTTTTTCCACCGCCGCCTGGGCATTGGCGCGGATCTGCTCGCGCATCGGGCAGCCGGGGATCGTCAGGGCGATGGTGAAACTCACCCGGCCATCCCGGACTTCCAGGTCGCGGATCATATTTAATTCAACCAGACTGCGCCCCAGTTCGGGGTCCATCACCTGGTTGAGTACAGCCATCACTTCTTTTTCAGTAACCATCGGCTCTCCCTTTTTCAGCAATGGCAGAATTTTACCACAGGCGGTTGGCGACCCGTATTAATTTATTGTCAGAAACCCCCACACTTGACAGCGGTTGGCGAAGACCTTATAATATCGCCTGCCTTCCTCGATAGCTCAATCGGCAGAGCGGGCGGCTGTTAACCGCTAGGTTCCAGGTTCGAGTCCTGGTCGAGGAGCTTTTTTTATTTTTTTTCCCGGATTAGGTTCCAGGTCCCATCGAGGGATGATATTCGAGTCCTGGTCGAGGAGCTTTTTTTATTTTTTTCCCGGATTAGATTCCCGGTCCCATCGAGGGATGATATTCGAGTCCTGGTTGGGGAGCTGTTTTATTT
>CALMHE010000167.1 GCA_937863865.1 uncultured Anaerolineaceae bacterium
GCGGTGGCAAAACCTTTCAGGGCAGCGCCAGCCTGTGATCCGCGCGATTCAGCAATTTCATCCTGGCGCGGGCTGTCCTCATTGCAAAAACCGGATTGGGTGTCAAAATCACTCAGGCAGACAATCCGGTCACAGGTTGGACATTGGCGAAAATGCTCCTGAACCTGCCCCCAGGCAGTATCCAGTTGTCTTTCATCCATTTTCAAGGAGTAGCGTGGATCCTCTCCGACCACATTGTCAGCCACGGCTCCCCCGACAAGGGGAACCTTGCGTAACAAACCGCCCAATGCCGATTTGCCTATATCCTGTGAAACTGTTTTTCCAATATCCGGTCGGCTGCGGAATTCCCTCCCACAGGAATCGCAATAAAAAATGGCATATGGACCGTACCCGTCATTGCGAATATCATATCGGGGCATGCGAGTAAATTCTGACATGAGGATCTCCTTAATTTAAATTAACTTTAAACGATATTGTCAGTATAGCAATCGAAAAAGAATAAGTCAAACAGGAAATATATCCGAAGGATGAGGGCATCAAAGTGAAAAAGAACCTGGCTCCCTCACCCTGATCATTTTGATTCGACAAGGGAACGTGGATCAAACCGGCTTGATGCTTCAATCAGGGCTTTCAAGGCATCCCATGGAGCGTCATCATAAGAATAAATCCGTGCAAACCGCTTGGCTTTTCGCTCCCCCCGCAATAGTGCCTCCGGGTCGGGGAGAAATGCTCCATGGATGAAACTTAGCACAACATGATCATTCTCAACGTGGATTCCACAAATGCCTGCACTGACGATCCCCCCCTTGCCGGCATGATGGTACATCAAGCCTTTCCAGCGAACCACTTCGGTGGCATCCCATGCCACTTGTTTGATGATATTTCGCAATTCCAGAACGATATCCCGCAGATCCGGAGGTATGGAAATCAAATATTCCTCAATAAACCGGATTGGCAGCATGGGATTGATCAGTGTACTGGTTTATTCCGCGTATAAAGCCCAAGGCGGTTTCCCGTCGGATCTGCAAAAAAGGCAAACCAGCTGGATTCGTTGATGGGTGTCCGGGGGGCAATAATCCTGCCGCCCAGCGCTTCGACCTGCCGCAGTGTGCCCTCCATGTCATCGGTATTGATGTACACAATCACATTGCCCGCCTTGTACACAAGGTCATCCACGGCAGGAAATCCTCCACCCGGACCTTCCTCGGGGACAAATTGAATATAGTTGATGTTTGGATCAACTTCCATTTTCCAACCGAAGATTTCATTGTAAAATTTTGCTGCCATTTCCGGATCCCAGGCGGAAATTTCCACATAATCAAATCGATGCACAGTCATGATCCACCTCCCAAACCAAACACAAGATAAACTGGCATTAATCATTGTAGAGGATTATCCATCTGCTTGTCAATTGTCAATCTGCTCATGGGAAATTATCCGGTAATGGCAATTTCAATGGTTGGACAATAAAAGAACACCTCTGCATCCTTGTTATAATGAAACTTGCAGGTTGGTCATCGGGGCTGCCTTCCGGGCATTCATTCCCATACGGACCCGGTTTCCAATCATCCGAATACAAGCCGCAGGGAGTAAGAAAAGGAAATTGAATGCCTGAATGTGACGTCTTAAGTTTTGGCGATTATTTCTGCGACATTATTATCACCGGTTTGAGCGAAATTCCCCGGTTGGGTGCCGATATTTTTGGCGAGGCAATGGAAATCACCCCGGGCGGTGCCTACAATATGGCAACTGCTCTGCACAGGCTGGGAGTCAAGGTCCGCTGGGCACCGCGCATGGGGAATGATCTCTTCAGCCAATTCGTGCTTCAAAACGCGGAACGTGAAGGATTGGACACCTCCCTGTTCCAGATATATGACATGCCATTGCGCAGCCTAAGCGTTTCCTTTTCCTTTTCACACGACCGCGGGTTTATCAGTCACACCGACACCCTCCCACC
>CALMHE010000168.1 GCA_937863865.1 uncultured Anaerolineaceae bacterium
TTATAGCTGTGTAATGCCTGGTAAACAAATCCCCTCCCCATGTACCCGCCGGGATGCAAGGGAGACAGTTCCACAGCAATGTTGTAATCTTCAAGTGCTGATTGGTATTTGCGTAAATGATACAGCACCATGCCACGCCCAAGGTATGCCTCAGCGTCTTTCTTCTCCAGGTCAATGGCACGATTAAATGCCTCCAACGCAGCCTTCCAGTTGCGTTCACCGGCAAATTTTTGCCCCATATGAATGAAATAGTCAGCGTTCATGAATACTGCACATTCCAGGCAATTTCAGAATTTCAGTAAAGACATATTTGATTATCTTTGTTGATGCCTGATATGATTATAGCCCGGCTTTCTCTGGGCGCAAGTTCCGCACCTCGTCAATATATGCCAGGCTCTGGTGACGGAAATAAGTATTATACAAACCGGCGTAATACCCGCCCTGATCCATCAAATCGTCATGATTGCCCACTTCGATGATTTTTCCCTCATGCATGACAATGATCCGATCCGCTGACCGGACGGTTGATAATCGATGGGCAATCAGGATGCTGGTCGTGTGGGCAAGAATATATTTCAACGTCTGCTGGATCTGCCACTCCGTGAAGGGATCAATGGATGCTGTTGCTTCATCCAAGACAAAAATAGCCGGCTCCTGGACCAAAACCCTCATTAGCGAAACCAGCTGGCGTTGCCCCATGGATAACATGGCTCCCCGTTCTCCTACATTGGTCTGCAAGCCATCAGGCAGGGTTTTCAACCATTCGCCATTGCCAATTTTTCCTGCCAGTTGTTCAATATAATCATCGGATGCATCCGGGCGTGCATATCGAATGTTTTCAGCCACGGTTCCTGAGAATAGAAATGGAACCTGGGTCACAATTCCCAGCCTGCGTCGGTATTCCTCCAGATTTAATGTGCGGATGTCCCGCCTGTCAATTAAGATTTCACCGGATTGAAATTCATAGAAACGTGATACCAATTTTGCAATGGATGTTTTTCCTGCTCCTGTATGCCCCACAATTGCCACATTTTCACCTGGCTTAATGGTCAGGTTGAAATTTTCAAGAACAGGTTCATCAGGTACGTAATAAAAATCAACATGGCGGAATTCCACCCTGCCTTGAATTTTATCGACCGATTCCAAAGCTATTTGTTTGACTGCCGGTTCTGCATCAATCAGGGCAAATACACGTTCAGCCGCCGATAAGCCGTTTTGAATTTGAGTCCAGAACGATGCCAGGTTCATCACTGGATATAAAAATCGATCAAGGCTCATAATAAATAGATACCAAACACCGGCAGTCACAAACCCTTTTGAAACATTAATTGCACCCGTGTAGATCATCAGGGCGGTTGCCATGCCTCCCAGGGCATTCAATGTGGGGAAAACGATGGAAAGAACCAATCCCCGCCGGAAATTCACCCGGTAGGAAGTCTGATTGGCTTCGTCGAAATCATTATAGATACTGGATTCCTGCCGAAAATTTTTCGCTACGGCGATTCCGGAGATGGTCTCCTTGATGGTCGAGTTGACATTTGCCATGGCACGCATTCCCTGCCGGGTCACATTGCGTGCCAGTTTTCGGTAGGCCTTGCGCACCTCGTCATCGGACGCACCGCGCTGTAGCCCCAATGTTTTGTAGTAGTCCTTGAATTCCATTCAGGATTTATCCAATGGTTATGGTTCAGCCGAGATCATTGCCATTAGCCGGGCCGACGGCCTCAGACGCGCGGTAGCTCGCTGTAAGGTTTCGTGCCGTAATAGGCGTGGATGCCTGCTTCCCAGGACTTGTCGGCCATGTCGGGCCACTTGTTCTTGTCGAAGCCGGGGGCACTCTCCAGCCGCTCTTTTTTAACGTCGAGTTCGAAGCGCTTGTTCATCGTGTCCAGCTTCAGGGCTTCCCACGGCACAGCGAAGAGTTTCTCGCCCATACCCAGGAAGCCACCGAACGACAGTACGGCGTAGCTCACCCGTCCAGTACGCATGTCGATCATGATCTCCGCGATCGGCGTCAGCTATTTTCTGCAGAACATCGTGCTCTACGTGACCGGCGGATTGAACAAGGTCTACCCGACGGTCCCGTGGATCTCGGAGTCGGTCAGCGTGTTCGGCGCGTCGACGAAGATGGTCACGCTCGTCACGACGGTCCTGACGCTGATCCTCGTGGTACTG
>CALMHE010000169.1 GCA_937863865.1 uncultured Anaerolineaceae bacterium
TTCCTGGACAAGGCATTTGTATACCTTGAAAGATGAGTCCTTCGTTCAATTAAAATTGCAATATCCCCGTACCCAGCAGGCTTTGTGACACCTTCCCTGTCGGTAATCAGCATAGACCTGGACGAGACAATATTCTGGACAAGGTCTGCCACCATCCCTGCCTCAATCTCTTTTGTCTCAAACCGTTCGCTCCCTTTTGGTGCTTTTCCAGGAAGCATTACGGTGATGGAACCAGGTGATGCTTTTTTCTCATCACATACCATAATCGGCTCATATCCAAACTCCCAGGGTTTTTCATCCGAAGCAAGGATGGATGAGAAGAGATGGTTTACGCACCCGATGACTTCCCGGCAGCTTCGAAAACTTGTGAGAGTAACAGGATTGCACCTGGATCCAATGGAGACCGATCCCAAGCTCTTTGGGCATATTGAATTGCCAGGTCCAATCTACCCATTTTCAAACTGATTTGCCCAGCCAGTTCCAAAGATCTGGAGCTGTTGGAGTCTGCCGTACCCGCGAATTCGGCATATTCCAATGCCTCCTCATATTTACCCAGGTTCATATGAATGGTTGCGAGCATCATCCATATCTCAACCTGATTTCGATTTAACTGGCTGGCATCCTCCAGAACGGATACAGCCTTGTCCAGATCACCAACATTCATATGACTGGTAGCCAGCATGAGTAAATAATCCGAATTGTTGGGTTCCAGATCCACAGCTGCCTGCCAGTGTGACCTGGCTTTTTGTATATCATTCAGTTTTTCATTCAATTTCGCTGCCAAGGCGTGCCAACGGGGTTCATCATTCCAGACATTTAATGCTCTTGTAATCGCCTCCCGGGCATCTTCAAGTAATCCCGTCGATTCAGCAATTTTGGCAATCCCGGCGTGATGAATTGGAGATAGTATCGAGGTATCATTCATGCGCTTTGAAATTTCCAGCCCGGTTTCCAAGTTGATATCGATGGATGATAACAACATCTGGAACAGAAAATCAGGCGATTCAGGATATTTGTCCATTAACTGAATTGCCTCTGCTGGAGTGCCAGCCTGTCTCAATCCCCGGGCATATGCCACAGGATCATCCATCACCATTGGAAGAGTTGTCAATGCCCGTAAATTGATTGGTGTGGGTCGATATGCAGCCAGACCACGGAAGCGCCAACGGTTAATTTCATCCGTCCTTGAATATTTGTCCAATGCTGCCAGGCAAGTTTGAAATTCCTCATATGAACCAGAATCTGATGCATTGGGGGGTGGTGCATGATGGACACATCCAACCAATTCATAATCTTGATGGTTCTCAGCTGCCAGAACAAGAGCTCGCAAATATTCCAAATGAGCAAGGGGCATGCAATCATATTCGACAACATTCTTTTTCAAACACTCCAGGCCGGATGACCAGTCACCCATTTCAATTTCTGCCACCCCGAACCATGTCGAATTTTGATTGGAATGACCATCATCAGAGCATGGCACTTGAAGATTTTCAATAGCTGATTCCATTAACTTCTGTGCTTCAGCGAACTCACCTTTACGCATATGAATCCTGGCACCGGCAACCTGCAAGCGGGGATGTTGTTCAGTTTTCTCAAACCCAGCTGCCAGGTAACGCTCAGATTCTTCCAGATTACCTTCATCAAGAGCGATTTCAACCGCCAGGGCAAAACACTCGGCGGATGGACAGGCATCCCCAAGATCTCCTGAAAATGCCCGATCAATTCCAAGCAGGCGTTTTGCGCGTCCAATATACAATAATGAACGAGCAAGTTCTGCAGCCAAAAGGCATACATCCCAATCATAAGGATTTAGATCATATGCATCCTCTGCCTGTTCGAGCGCTTCTTGATATCGTTCACATGTATGGAGAAGAATGGCATATTGATAATGAAGCATTTCAGGTCTGGAGAAATTTCGCCTCCATTCCATGTCTGCCAATCCGCCAATTAAGTTGGGATCGTCCAGGTAATCGTTATATGCCGATGCCGATGAATCAGACGCTGAAAGGTTGATCGCCAGCTTGAAACATGCAATCGCTGCATCCACC
>CALMHE010000170.1 GCA_937863865.1 uncultured Anaerolineaceae bacterium
CTATTACTACCCTTCGGGATTATTATTGGAAAACAATGTGATTGTAAAGGAACCGGCATTTATTCAATCAAATACAGGTGCCATCCGCGCATTGTATATTAAGGGGATATGCGATTTTGCTGCCACCTTTGCCATTTCAGGTGATCCACGGACTTCCTCTTCGGTAATGGATGATTTACCAGATATAATGAATCGTGTGGTGGTTATTTGGCGCAGCGACCCGGTCATACCCAATCTTAATGTTTCTTATGATATATCTTTGACGAATGATATGGTTTCCACCATCAGTACCGCCTTCACAGATATGGTGGATACACAGGAAGGTCAACTTATCCTGAGCTCAGCATTGAATTATGACATCCAGGATTTACGGGTGGTGGATGATTCAATTTATAATGCACTTCGCCGGACTCTACAATTCACGGATATTAATTTTTCAACAACATTAGGACGGTAATCTTGAGATTAATAAATAAAAAAAGAACCATAAACCGTAAAAAACAACACAGAAATAACTTGTTTTATACATTTTTAAAAATTGTCATGACTTTCCTCATATTTTCGCTTATCCTCGTCCTTTTATTTTTAGGCGTACCTCGATTAATCTCACAAATCCAAGCTGCCTCTCGTGTTTACAAAATTGAAACCGTTCCATCAAAAAAAGTTGCCATTGTATTTGGTGCCGGCTTGGAAAAGGATGGTACTCCTTCACCAGTTCTCATGGATCGTGTGGCAACTGCTGCAGAACTCTACCATCAAGGAAAAGTAGTCAAATTATTATTTAGCGGTGACAATCGTTTTATTTACTATAACGAGCCAGGTTCCATGCATGATTTTGCTGTAAATTTAGGAGTCCCGGAAGACGCTATTGTGCTTGATTACGCTGGACGAAGAACATACGATACTTGTTATCGTGCAAAAGAAATTTTTGGCATTACCGAAGCCATTCTTGTGACCCAAAGCTACCACCTGCCCCGTGCCCTTCTCATATGTAACAACCTTGATCTGTCTGCAATCGGTGTCTCTGCAGATCGACGCACTTATCGGCAACCATCCATGTTGATTTGGAATTTACGGGAATTACCCGCCACGCTCATTGCGATGGTGGATACCTGGATTACCCATCCATTGCCGGTTCTCGGTGAACGGGAACCGATATTCCAGGATGAAACATGACCATTTAGGAGTTTACTAATGAACCGTCAGTCAGTCTTGGGAATTGTCAACAAGTATGTCAAAAATTCCAACTTAATTAATCATATGTTATGTGTAGAAGCTGCGATGATTTTTTACGCTAAAAAATTTAACCAGGATGTTGAGCTATGGAGCATCACTGGTCTATTGCATGATTTTGATTGGGAAATCCATCCTTCTGCGGATTTACATCCCATGGCTGGTGAATTGATCCTGAGGGAATATGGTGTTCCTGAGGAAGTAATCCATGCAGTCTTGAGTCATGCCCGCCATACAGGAATTCAAAGAACCACCCTCATGGAAAAAGCTTTGTTCGCCTGTGATGAAGTCACGGGGCTTGTTACTGCCGTGGCGCTGGTTCGTCCCTCCCGCTCCCTGTATGATTTGACCTCAAAATCTGTAAAAAAGAAGTGGAAGGATAATTCCTTTGCAGCAGGAGCCAACCGCGAGGAAATAGCCCTTGGGGCGGAGGAATTTGGTATTGAGTTATGGGAACATGTCGATAATGTCATTATAGCTATGCGAACTATTGCCCCTCAACTTGACCTGGCAGGCAACTTGCAACCTATCGATTGACATATCACCACGCGAGGTAACAATGTTCCCCAAAGGTAAAGGTTTTCTAATCTGGCGTATTCCACAATGCGAAAAAGGCAATCCCATTGCCATTGCAGATGTTGCTGAAGCCGCAAGGCTTTCGCATATCTGCATTAAAGTATCTGATGGACCGGATCCGTACAATGTTGTAAATGGAGTGGACCTTTGCGTCCCGGTCATTGCGGAATTACGAAAAAGGGGAATTGGTGTATGGGGATGGCATTATGTGTACGCCTATACTCCCCTCTCCGAAGCCGATCAGGCAATTCAACGTATAAATGATTTACAGTTGGATGGGTACATAATCGATGCGGAAGCTGAGTACAAACGTCCCGGCAAGGATATCGCAGCCCAACAATTCATGTCACGCCTGCGTTCACGCCTTCCGGATTACCCAATTGCCTTATGCTCCTTCCGTTATCCCAATCTGCATCGGTCATTCCCCTGGAATGAGTTCCTCTCCAAATGCGATATCAATATGCCCCAGGTTTATTGGGTAAAATCTCACAACCCGGGGGCACAACTGCAGGCATGCGTGGAACAATTCAATTCCCTACCTCACACTCCACCCGTATTTCCTGTTGGAGCTGCTTATAGTGAGCACGGTTGGAAACCAACAATCAGCGATGTGATCAAGTTTATGGAGACAGCTGTCGAATTAAAATTGGGTGGAGTTGATTTTTATTCCTGGGATTGGTGTCGGAATAAAGCTCCGGAAATGTGGCGCGCAATAGCTGAATTCGATTGGGAGGGATCCGCTAATCCCCCACCCCCCCCGATATCACAGGATTTGAGGGATTTATACATCGATGCATTAAATCAGCAAAATCTTGATGCAATCATTAATTTACACGCAGAGGATGCCTTTTTTATCACCTCAGACAGGACAATACAAGGCAGGGAATTGATTCGAGCCTGGTACAAAACTTTTTTCAATAAAGTACCCCGTAATACATTGTTTAAAATAGTGAAACAATCCGATTCCAGAAATTCACTTCACTTTTCTTGGACAGCTCAAAATGAATCTGGGCTCCGCGTAAATGGAATGGATACTTTCCGGAAAACCGGTGACCTCATTTATTATCATTATTCTTTTTTATAAAAATAACTAAATTATAATCTGAAAAAGAAATATTACAATTATATACAGCCTTATACTCTGAATTTTTTTTTATTATTATCATATTAATTTTATTTTTCCTTCTTTAAGCAATATTTTCATACATAAACATGCCCATGCAGCAAATCAAATATTATAATTTTCCTTAAAAGAATTTGCTTGCAACATGGGCTTAATGTATAATTTTATAGCTTAAATTACTATGCTGACAATACTTTTCTTCCCTTAGCTCTTCTGCTCTTTAATACTTTTCTTCCGTTTCTTGTACTCATTCTTTTTCTGAAGCCATGTTCCTTACTTCTTTGTTTTCTTTTTGGTTGATAAG
>CALMHE010000171.1 GCA_937863865.1 uncultured Anaerolineaceae bacterium
CCCCAAACCGCAGCCATGTTACAACCCTACGAAAACAACCCTGCCAACCTGGGTGTGCTTCTTCTGAATTCTGAAGTAATATACGAATACGGTCAAAAAGCCACCCAAAACGGCTTGAGTCTGGCAGTTCATGCAATTGGGGACCGCGCCAACCATGAAGCGTTAAATGGCTATGCGAAAATCCGGCAGTTTGAAACCCGGGAGAATCTCCCCCACCTCCGTCACCGCATAGAACATGTTCAGATTCTGGATCCTCAAGATATTCACCGGCTTGCAGAGTTAAACATTATTGCCTCTGTTCAACCTGTTCATGCCCCTTCGGATATGTACACAGCGGATCGTTTTTGGGGAAAGCGTGCCTGCCTGGCTTATGCTTTTAATACATTGCTTGGTTCAGGTGCCAAACTGGTATTCGGTTCTGACTCACCAGTGGAATCCCCGAATCCATTTTTAGGATTGCACGCAGCGACCACCCGTACCCGGATAAATGGTAAACCATCAGATACCGGTTGGTTTCCACAACAACGTTTAAATCTTGATGAGGCTTTACAAGGTTTCACCCGCATTGCGGCATATGCATCCGGTCAGGAAGATAAACTGGGATGTCTTTCTCCTGGTTATTGGGCTGACTTGATTGTCCTACCAAAGGATCCTTTTAAAATCCATCCAGCTGACCTTTATTCAATCGAACCTTCCGCCACAATGGTTGGCGGAGAATGGGTTTGGGAAAAATGAAGGCAAACTCTTCACTTGAACCACCCACCTCTCCAGAAGACCTGGTTCCACGAATTGGGGATTATCTGGTCGAACAAGGTTTTATTACAGTTGATCAACTTTCTCACGCGTTGGAGCGACAGGCTGACCTTAGGGAACAGGGTGTTAGACTATTAATTGGCAACATCCTTGTCGAGATGGGCTTGATTGACAAGGGTTTGCTGGACAAGGCAGTCACTGAACAAATCCTCCAACTTCGATTGGCATTGGAGGAAAGTAATCAAAACCTGGAACTGCGGGTTGATCAACGCACCCGTGAACTTAAAGCTGCATTGGATAAATTGTCCGAATTAGCGAAACTTAAAGGTAATTTCATTGCCAATATCTCACATGAATTGCGTACCCCTCTCACCCATCTTACCGGATATATTGAATTACTATCCGGGCAGGATTTGGGTCCACTTAATCCGGAACAATTGTATGCCATCCAGGTGATCCAACGATCTGTTGATCGACTGGACAGGCTGATCCATGATCTACTCCAATTTTCCTTTCTTGAAAGCGGAGATATTCAGGTCATGCTCCAGCCGGTTGATTTTTCATTGGTCTGCCGGTCACCCATTGATCAAGCACAACGCCTGGCTGATGAAAAAGAAATAACCTTTACAGTTCAAGCTCCCGGGAAATTACCAGTTGTATTGGTGGATTCCGAAAAAATAAGTTGGGCTATTTCCCAATTATTGGACAATGCGATTAAATTTACCCCTCCGGGAGGTTCAGTCAGCTTATCCGTGGAAGAGAATGATGGCTATCTCAAGGTCACGGTCGCAGACAATGGAATTGGAATCCCTTCTGACCGTTTCCAGGAAGTGTTTGAGGCTTTTCATCAATTGGATGGATCGTCCACTCGTAAACATAGTGGAACTGGATTGGGATTGACATTGGCGCAAAAAATTATTGAAGCTCACAACTCAACGATAAATATTGAATCAGAAACAGGAATTGGTTCCCGATTTTCATTTCTTCTCACAATTTTTCAAAATACTATATAATGATTGTTAATGAAAGAAGAGGTTCATCCCTTCCCAATAATCGAAACTGAACATTTGTATATGATCAGCCAGATTATCGGGCAATCGAACAATTGGAAATCCGCCCTGGATCAAATCCTCCGGCAAATCCGGAAAGTTTTCATGTATGACAACGTGGCGGTCTATCTGATGGATGCTGCCACCCAAACTCTGGACGTGGAATTCGCCAAAGCTGCCGGACGGGGTTATTCGAAAGAAGCAGATGTAGCCTGGGGGGAAACCATTTCAAACCAGGTCGTCCAACAACAAACGACAATATTACAGGAACCTGTCGAAGATCCTATGGTTGACCGGTTGGAACGCCCATTTATCCTGGGCGTTCCACTTATCGCTAACCGGAAATTGCTGGGCGTAATTATTTTCATCCGGTTTGGCAGTCCTCCATTCACTCCTCCGCAAATCCAATTTGCTGAACACCTGGCACAACAGATGGCTGCCCAAATTGATATCCAAATTCAGGACCGTGAACTTGCCACTGTGGATTCCTTGCGGCAGACTCTTCGGATTCAAGGCGATTTTATATCAACCCTATCT
>CALMHE010000172.1 GCA_937863865.1 uncultured Anaerolineaceae bacterium
GCGTTACAACCGCGAATTTCTCAACTGCCCGGGCACCTATTGGTGCTCACAGGACTATTTTGAACGCCAATCCGACGGTGATCATTCAGCAATGTTGGGATTGGGCTCCGAGGCGGATATTCAGGCGGAGTATGATCGCTATGTTGAAAAATACGGCAGGGAGAATGCCGATTATTTAATGGAAAAAATGGGCGCCTGGTCAAAGTATTATCAACGGCTGGTATTTTTGGATTCCGGTCTGGCGGATGACAGCCGTGCCCGGAAATATGCCCATGAGCAGGCTGAACGACATGGATGGCAGTTTGAAATTATCAATATGGACATTACACTCCTGCGCCAATTTTTGGAAGGCGGGTGGAATGACAATTTTTTGGTTGCTTTGCCGGGAAAGGCCATTGTCGAAACCCATGATGACGACATAATGTGCACAGAGGGCGAACCCGAATGACGCAGGCTGTCTGGATTAATTTTCAACCGATTGGCAGGCGGATTCAGGTTTACCCAGGTATGACATTACTGGAAGCCGCCCGCGAGGCTGGAATTGCCCTGACTGCTGTCTGCGGCGGGGCTGGTGTTTGTGGTGCCTGCCGGGTGCGTTTGATTTCCGGCACTTTATCTTCTCCCGGTTCGGATGAAGTGAATTTGCTTGGAGCTGATGCCCTTGCACAGGGATTGCGGCTGGCTTGTTTTTCATGCCCATTGACGGATGTGTGGGTGGAAATCCCGCCCGAATCACTTTCCACCACCCAGCGTTTGCAGCTGGAGGGGCAGGAAAATGGGATTCTATTGGATCCGGGAGAAACAAGATCTTTTCCCGGAATTCCGTTGCCAGCCAGGTCGGTTCCTCTGGGATTGGCGCTGGATCTGGGTTCCACCAAGCTGGCGGCATATCTGATGAACCTGGAAACCAATGAAATTCTGGGGCGAGCCGGGGCAACCAACCCTCAGATTCCGTATGGAGAGGATGTCATCAGCCGGATTGCATATTCCAACAGTCACCCGGATGGGGGGAAAAAACTCCAACATTTACTGGTGGAACAGGTGCAGATGTTGGCAGAGCAACTCTGTGAAGAAGCGGGTTTCTCACCGGCATCCATCGTGGATGTGGTTGCGGTGGGCAACACAGTCATTCATCATTTATTGTGCGGGTTGCCGGTACGTCAATTGGGAGCGGCACCCTATGAGCCGGCAATGAAAGAAGCGCTGGATTTCCCGGCTGTTGAAATTGGTCTAGAGTTCGCCCCGGGTACACGGTTGTATCTGCCGCCCAATATTGCCGGTTTTGTGGGAGCTGATCATGTGGCGATGTTGATTGGCTGCGGTCTGGCGCAAGCCATTGCCAGATGTGAACAACGACCAGCGTTGGCGGCAGTGGATATCGGCACCAATACCGAGATCAGCCTGTACGCCCGGGGCATACATTACTGCTGTTCCTGTGCCTCCGGACCCACATTTGAAGGGGCGCATATCCGGGATGGAATGCGGGCTGCCCCGGGAGCCATCGAGCATATCTGGGCGAAAGGTGATTCCCTCCATATCCAGACCATCGATGACCTGTCGCCGGTTGGCATCTGCGGATCGGGCATCCTGGATGGGGTTGCCAGTCTGCTGGATCTTGGTTTGTTAAACCGCCGGGGGATATTACAGGGGAACCACACCCGACTGGCAGGAGAGGGCAGGCACGCTCGTTTCATACTGGCGCATGCCGGGAAGGGTGTGAACAGCGAGGTGGCGATCACCCGGGCGGATGTTAATGAAGTTCAACTTGCCAAGAGTGCCATCCGCGCCGGTTTGGAGGTGCTGTTGAACCATGCGGGTCTGGAACCGGGGGATTTGCATGAAATCATTATCGCCGGAGCATTTGGCACATACCTTGATGTACGGAGTGCAATCCGGGTGGGGATGTTTCCTTTGCTGCCTGTGGAACGCTTCCGGCAGGTGGGAAATGCAGCCGGGACGGGGGCGCGTGCCATTCTGTGTTCCACCGGGCAACGCCGCCTGGCGGAGCATGTAGGGGAAAAAGCGGAGTACGTGGAACTGACCACCTACCCGCAGTTCCAGGATATTTATATTAATTCGCTCAGCTTCTGATTCAGGCAGTCGTGAGCCGGCTTACCCGCCAATGGGTACGAAGAACGAGAGGACGATTCCATCTGGGTCTTCCAGGCGCATAATGCGGTGTCCCCAGGGGTAATCGGTCGGTTCCTGGACGATTTTCAACTTGCGATTGATGCACATCTGGTGGAAATTCGCCATATTTTCCACCTGAATTAACAGGCTGCCGCCAGCGGGTTGGATGACCTGGCTGCCCGGAGCAGCTCCCAGCAACTCAATCATGCCAGCTCCGGCAATGAATACCGTGCCGCGGTCTGCGGGACCGAAATCCCAGTCATGATCAATTGCCAGCCCCAGCCCATCACGATAGAAGGTAACGGAATCGGCATAATTTTTGGGGGTAAATAAGAACCGGAATTGACCTTTGGGTAAAACCATTTGACACCTGCCTTTTGAATTTTGATCCGGACAGTCTGAAAATCCGTCTGTCCGGTTTGCAAACTTAATAACACAAAACCCGGGCGAGGGTTTCGTTCAACTAATGCCGGAAATGCCGGACACCTGTGAATACCATTGCGATACCATTATCATCCGCCAGGGCGATTGAATCCGCATCCCGCACGGAACCACCCGGCTGAACAATGGCAGTAATGCCAGCCCTGACAGCTTCCTCGACGGAGTCGGGGAAGGGAAAGAAGGCATCGGATGCCATCACCGCTCCCCTGGACCTGACCCCGGCGCGTTGCGCGGCGATGCGTACACAATCCACCCGGTTGGGCTGTCCGCCGCCAATCCCCACGGTGGCTTCACCGGCTGCAAATACAATGGCATTTGATTTGACATGTTGGCAGGCTTTCCACGCAAAGCGCAGGGAAAGCATTTCGGACCGGGTGGGCTGCCGCCGGGTCACAGTTTTCCATTCGGTTGATGCGGGATCACCGGTATCCACTGATTGACGCAGAATTCCATGATTTACGGATCGCAGTTCAAACAGGGGATCCACTGTGGTATCCGGCATATTTACCAGCCGCAGGTTTTTTTTGCCGGCAAAGATCTCCAAGGCGGATTTTGTAAATCCCGGGGCAATGACACATTCCACGAACATATCAGTGATGGCAGCTGCAGTTTGTTCACCAACCGGTTGATTGGAGGCAATGACCCCTCCAAAAGCGGACACCGGGTCGGACGCCAGGGCGGACCGGAAGGCATCCGCCAGTTGATCGGCGCAGGCAATGCCACAGGGTGAGAGATGCTTGACGATGGCGATGGCTGGGCGCTGGAAACAAACCGCCGCACGCCAGGCAGCATCGAGATCCAGAAGATTATTGTAGGATAACTCCTTGCCCTGCAGCACCTTTCCGCCCAACGGACCGTCATCGGGTTGATACGCAAGCAGGGTGGCATTCTGGTGGGGGTTTTCCCCGTAACGCAGCTTTTGCACCGGGTAAAGTTCTAGTGATTCATGGCTTCCACCGGAGAAATAAGCGGAGATGGCGGCATCATAATGGGCGGTGTGTTGAAAGCCCTTCAATGCCAGCGAGCGTCTCATTGTGGCAGGGATGCCATCCTTCTGCAATGCGTCCAGAACGGCTGGATAATCCATTGGATTGCAGACCAGAGTGACCCGCTCATGGTTTTTGGCTGCTGCCCGGATCAGTGTGACCCCGCCAATATCGATGTTCTCGATAGCATCCGCCAGGGTGACGTTGGGTTGCGCCACCGTATCCTCAAAGGGATACAGATTGACCGCCACCAGGTCAATGGGACTCCAGCCGCAGGCTGCCAGTTCGGTCAGGTCAGCCTCGGTGGAGCGTGCCAGCAAACCACCATGAATAGCCGGGTGGAGGGTCTTGACGCGCCCGCCAAGGATTTCTGGCGAGCCGGTATACTCCGCCACCCCGGTGACATGGATGCCATTTTCACGCAGGAGTCGGGCAGTGCCGCCGGAGGCAATCAATTCCCATCCCAGACCGGCAAGTCCGTGGGCAAATTCCAGCAGACCGGTTTTATCATAAACAGAAAGAATGGCTCTGGGCATACATCACCTTTCAACAGAAGAGGATTGAATAATTAATTCTTTAATGGTTTCCACATACAGACGGTGTTCGACTGTGTGAACCCGGTTGGTATAAATATCCAGGGTATCCCCGGGGAGGAAGGGGATCATTTCCTGGGCAAGAACAGGACCGCAATCAACACCCTCATCAGGGACCAGGTGCACCATCACACCACTGTGATCAATTTCGCCCTGCTGCCAGGCTTGCCAGGCACGCTCGATGGCATCCGTGCCGGGGAATGTCCCGGGCAGGGCAGGGTGAATGTTCACCACGCGCCCGGGGAAGCGCTCCAGGAAGGGCATGGACAACAGGCGCAGCCAGCCAGCCAGTACCACCCAGTCGGGTTTGAAGGCAGCCACCGCATCAACCAGGGAACGATCATAATCATGGCGGTTCATGCCTTTGGGTTTGGGAAAAGCCAGGGCGGGAACCCCCGCCAGCCGGGCGCGTTCCAAGCCGTGGGCATCATTGCGATTTGAAAAAACTGCCGCCACGCCGGCAGGAAGAAATCCATCCCGGCAGGCATCCAAAAGCGCCTGCAGGTTGGTGCCTTCACCCGAAATCAAAACCACCAGGCGGGCTGACGGTATCATATCAACACTACTTTGCGATCACCGGCAGAAAGCTCGCCGATCACCCAGGTCTCCTCCGGTATGCCGGATTGCAACTCAGCAAGCCGGTCCGGTTTGATCACTGCCACCATGCCAATCCCCATGTTGAACACCCGGTGCATTTCATTGTTGCTGATGCCGCCTTCCTTCTGAATCAATTGGAAAATGGGTGGAATCCGCCAGCTTCCCTGCCGGATGTGCGCTTCCAGACCCTGTGGCAGGATGCGCGGGATGTTTTCAATGAATCCACCGCCGGTAAGGTGAGCCAGAGCCTGAATGGGTGAATCCGCCATTTCGATCCAGTCGATAAGCAGGTTCAGGTAGCTGCGATGGGGAGCCAGCAGGGCATCCACCAGGCTGCAACCCAGGTCCGGACGAATGGATGAAAGATCATGGCTGGCGAATACCCGGCGGATGAGTGAATATCCGTTTGTGTGAGGTCCGCTGGAGCGGAACCCCACCAGTTGATCGCCGGGTTGCAGGTTGTGACGGGGCAGGATGTGATCCCGTTCCAGCACACCCACGATGGTTCCGGCAAGATCAAACTCACCGGGCAGGTAAACCCCCGGCATTTCAGCCGTCTCACCGCCCAGCAGGGGGATGCCTGCCGCACGGCAGGCTTCCGCCAAACCATGGACAACCTCAGCCACGTCTGCCGGGTTGATTTTTGCACTGGCAAAATAATCCAGGAAGAAAAGCGGGCGGGCACCCTGAACGAGGATATCGTTTATGCAATGATTGACCAGGTCGATGCCGATGCTGTCATACCGATTTAATTGCGCCGCCAGTTTGACCTTGGTGCCGACACCATCCGTGGAAGCCACCAGCACCGGGTGCTGCATGTCCTTCAATGTGGAGGCATCCAGCAAACCGCCGAAGGCGCCGATCCCTGCAAGAACAGCCGGATTGTAGGTGAAACGCACTGATTGGCTCATCAATGTGACCGCCTTGTTTCCGGCATCAATGCTGACTCCGGCAGCCGCATATGCCGAGGGATGAGCCGCAGAAAGTGCCCGGGCGGCAATATCATGCCGGTACTGCATTCCTTCAAATTTGACCTGTTCAATCGCCTGGTAGGCATTCCCCACCGCGGTTTCCAGGTCAGCCGCCCAACAGGTAACACCCAGGACGCGCCCGCCTGCGGTGCAGATTTGATCTTCCACACGGGTGGTTCCGGCATGGAAGAAAACACCCTCTTCCGGCAGGGCATCCAGACCGGTGATGGTTTCACCAATTTGAGCGCGCTCCGGATAACCCCGGGAGGCAAGGACAACGCATACGGAGGAACCCGGTTTCCAATGAACGGAAAGGCGTTCCAGGCTGCCACAGGCGCAGGCTTCAAGAACATCCAGCAAATCGCTTTCCATGAGCGGCAGGACAGCCTGGGTTTCCGGGTCACCAAACCGGGCGTTAAACTCCAACACCTTCACGCCTTCCGGAGCAAGCATCAGACCGGCATACAGGACACCTTGGAAGGGCATGCCCTCATTTCGCAAACCATCCACCGCAGGCTGCATGACAGTCCGCAGGATCTCTTCCCTCAGTTGAGTAGACAGGTGTGGAACCGGGGCGTAGGCGCCCATCCCCCCCGTATTGGGTCCGCGGTCTCCATCCAGCAAACGTTTATGATCCTGGGAGGGCGGCATGGGAACCAGGTAATTCCCATCGGTGAACCCCAGGAAAGAGATTTCCTCCCCTGCCAGGCGTTCTTCTATAATGACTTCCAAACCGGATTTACCCATTGTCCCACCCACCAGGATATGATCCAACGCCGCATGGGCTTCGGTTAAATTGGCGGGTATCAAAACGCCCTTGCCAGCTGCCAGACCGGATGCCTTGATGACCACGGGATGGGAGATTGAATCCAAATAAACGTGTGCTTGGGACGCATCCTGGAAAACCGCATACCGCGCAGTGGGTATATTGTGACGCCACATAAAATCCTTGGCAAAACTTTTGGAGGTCTCTATCTGTGCTGCAGACCTGGAGGGACCGAAGACCGGGATGCCTGCAGACCGCAATGAATCACTCAAGCCTGCTTCCAGGGCAGCTTCCGGACCGATCACCGCCAGGTTAATTTGGGACTGGCAGGCAAAATTCACCAGGTCTTCCACAGCCAGGGCGGGGATGGGTACGTTTTCACCATGCAGGGCAGTGCCGGGGTTGCCCGGCGCGCAAAAAAGCCGCCCCAGGCGGGGACTCTGGGAGATTTTCCATGCCAGGGCGTGTTCCCGTCCGCCCGAGCCGACAACCAGCACATTCATGTGATTATTTTTCATCCATACACTCATTCCAACGGGTGAACCCGGTTTTGGCTTCATGGATATTGACGGGAAATGGATAGATGCCGGTAAAACAGGCGTTGCAGTACCCGTCACTGTGACCAATGGCTTTCATCATGCCTTCCAATGAGAGGAACTCCAATGAATCCGCCCCGCTGATCTGGCGGATTTCCTCCAGGTTGTGCCGGTGGGCGACCAGTTCCTCATAGGTGCCCATATCCACACCCATGAAGCAGGGATGGCGGATGGGAGGGCAGGTAATGCGCACATGAACCTCGCGCGCCCCGGCATCCTGGAGCAGTTTGACCAGCGGGCGGGTTGTATTCCCGCGCACGATGGAATCATCAATCATCACCACCCGTTTATCAAGGATGTTTTCATTGATGACGTTGTATTTCAGCATGACACCCATTTTTCGCAGCGAGTCGGTGGGTTCAATGAAGGTGCGTCCAATATAGCGATTCTTGATAAAGCCGTCATTGTAAGGAATGCCGGAACGTTTCGCATAACCGATTGCAGCCGGGATGGATGAATCCGGCACAGGGATGATCACATCCGCATCGGCGGGGGCTTCCTCCGCCAGTTTTACCCCCAGACGCTGCCGGACCTGGTGAACGGAACGCCCGTCCCAGACAGAATCCGGACGGGAGAAATATATATGTTCAAATGTGCAAAGAGCCGTCTCGCGGGCGGGCGGCATGGCTTGCGTCACACGCAGGGCGGTATCGGTGAGCATGATGATCTCACCAGGTTTGACCTCCCGGATTGCCTGGCAACCCAGAGTGCGCAGTGCCCCGGATTCAGATGCCACGGCGTGTCCGCCACCGGGCAGCATGCCCACCGTCAGGGGGCGGATTCCCCATGGATCCCGCACCGCAAAGAGTTGATCGCGTGTCAGGATGACCAGTGAATATGCTCCAATCCAATGACGCATGGAATGTTGAATGCGCTCGAACCAGTCTGTTCCGGGCGCGCCTGCCAGCATCATGGTCAGCACCTCACTGTCTGAACTGGATGACAAACCGACACCATTGCGCAGCAAACCGGTGCGCAGTTCTGAAGAATTGACCAGGTTGCCATTATGCGCCACGGCGATCTGTCCGTACTGGGTTTCAATCAGGTGGGGTTGGGCATTGCGCAGGGTCGAGGAGCCGGTGGTGGAGTAACGCACGTGACCGATCGCAAAATCGCCCTTCAATTCGGAGATACGGCTTGGAGAAAAGACCTGCGAGACAAGCCCGACATCCTTGTGCATGCGGATCCATTGGTTGTCGGCGACAGCGATACCGGCGGCTTCCTGACCTCCAGGACCTCGGAAGGCAAGACCGGTGTGTTCGCCAAGCCTGCCAGGCTGATGGACGACCAGGTGCAGGTTGCCCGCTTCATGAACCTGCTCGATCGCTACTACGGCAACGCGGTCTATCGCGAGCAGGCCTCGCACGCGATGCGCTATCTCGCAAGCGCGTCGGTCGGGAT
>CALMHE010000173.1 GCA_937863865.1 uncultured Anaerolineaceae bacterium
CTGTGATCCACTCCAATTGGATGAAATCCGTCAATCATGAGTTTCTCTAATAAATGTCCGGTGCCACTCCCGATTTCAAGGATTCTGTTTCCTTCCACATATGGGATGACCTGACATACCCATTCATACCAATTACCCAATGATACAATCCCCGCCACAAAATCGTATGACCAGGCTCCTTGATGATACAACCATTGAAAATATTTTTGTAAGTTCTTCAAATCTGCAGCCTTAATATTTATTTTAATTATTCTCTTTATAATTCTACGTTATTTCATAAACTGGACGATTTCTACAGCTGGTGGTAGAATATGCTTCGTCGGTTTTGGGGGTTCGTCTAATGGTAGGACAGCAGACTCTGGATCTGTATGTGGAGGTTCGAATCCTTCACCCCCAGCTTTTCCCCTGGCCCCGATTTTCAATCCGGGGCTTTTTTCTTGACAGGTTTCATATTCAAGGCTAAAATTCATCCTCGCGGGATTCTACCGCATAAACGGCTGTGCCGAATTTATGATTAATGAACGATGGTAACCGATAATCGGTGAGAGGCGTTCGAAGGATTAATATGGAAAAGGTAATTTTACAAGCAACACATCGGACTGTTACCGGCAAACAGGTTGGAGTTCTTCGTCGGGAAGGCAAACTCCCTGCTGGTATGTATGGTCACAAGTTGCCACCCACACCCATCCTGTTGGATCTTCACACAACAACCCGTACGCTCATGGGAATCACTCCATCCAGTATCATTACAATCGAATTGGATGGTAAAAAACACGCTGTGTTGGTGCGTGAAAAACAGCGTAATGTTATTACGGGTACTTTATTGCATATCGATTTTCAGGTTGTATCCCTCACTGAAGTCATCCGTACAAAGGTGAGCATTGAAATAACCGGTACTGCACCAGCGATCAAAGATAATAACGGCATCCTGGTGACCGGAGTCGATCAGATCGAAGTCGAATCACTCCCTCAGGATCTTCCTGAAAAAATGGTCGTTGACACATCTGGACTTGCCAATATTGGCGACGGTATCTATGTTCGCGACCTGGTCGCTCCTCAAAAAGTCACCATTCTCTCCAACCCCGAAGAAATGATTGTGATTATTACGGGTCAGATGATCGAGGAAGAAGTGGAAGTTGAGGAAGAAGTTGCAGGAGAGGAAGAACCCGAAGTCATCGAACGTGGCAAGAAGGAAGAAGAATTCTCCGACTAGTACATATTTACCAGTTTACTGATAAAAAAATCCGGCGGATGATCTCCTGCCGGATTTTTCTATCTGGATAATATTTCAATCATATTTACGACAATTTGAGCGCTGATGCCCCATAACAATTCGCCTTCATATTCCTCGAAATAAATGACTGGAACATTCGGATTGTCACCCAAATCTATTTGTCTCACCTCATAATGCCTGGCATTTGCCAGCCATTTATACGGGATCGTAAATGCCCGAACGACCTCGACTTCGCTGATTTTCAAGTGGTAGGGCCAGGGTATCTTCCCAATAATCGGCGTAATTTCGTAATGAGTGATCGTCAACATGGAATTCATTTTTCCAAGGATTTTTATATCACCTGGCAGAATCCCGATTTCTTCATATGTTTCCCGTAGTGCAGTTCCTTCAGGTGAATAATCTTCCGGATCGGATGCCCCTCCAGGAAATGACACCTGTCCTTTATGATCCTGCACTGTGTCTGTTCTTCTGGTAAATAATAAATTCCATTGGTCCCCACTCCATACCAGTGGAACGAGTACAGCCGCTTGACGATATCCATCTGTCGGTCGATTCCATTGTAAATTCCTGGATGCCTGAAATCGACATAGAATTTTCTTTTCAATTCCATCTTCATTTACTGTCAATGGTGTTTTTGCTCCTATACGTTTATGTCGCTTTCCTCATCGTTTACTCGAACCAACCCGACCTCCTCGTATAGCTCCTCAGTATTTGTAGAGCGGTCAATCGTAATTGGACGCCCAAAGATCAAATATCCCGTATGGGCAACCATTCTATCTGTCGGGCGAAGCCTTCGCGGCTCGGGTTTATAGTATCTCAAAATAATCTCACAGACATCCACAAATGCGAAATCATTAATTCGTAACGAAAATAATAATTTTTCGACCTGGTTTACTGTTGGTAAAATACAACCAAAAAACCCACCCGATTTTAACGCCTTTCGCACTTCAGGGATGTAATCCTCCGGGTTGGGTAGATCAAGAAATAATGCATCCACATCAGTTTCATCAAAACCTTCTGCAATATTTCTTGTTTTCAATTCCACTCGATCTAATAAACCCAATTGCCTGAGGTTTTTCACAGCCATTTGTTGCGCTTCAGGTCGCATCTCATAAGTAGTGATCTTCCCTTCCGCTCCAACAATATATGCAAAGGCGCAGGTCAAGGCGCCGGATCCAGTTCCGGCTTCCACAATATGCTGACCAGGTCCAATTCCCATGTTCACAAGGATAAATCCGAGATCCTTGGGATAAATGATTTGTGTGGATCGGGGAAGCTCTCTTAACACATCTCCCAGGGGCGGCTGTAATAGGAAGAAGGGGCTGCCATTATGACTAAATACCTGACAGCCCCAAGGCTTGCCTATCAAGTCATCGTGATACAGAATACCTCGATGAGTATGAAACTCCACTCCGGGCTCAAGCTTGATAATAAAATGTTTGTGCCGCAATCCAACCAACTCAGCAATTTCGCCTGCCTGGGCATGGGTTCCGCGTAAATTCCAAGTCACAGAATTCTCCTGACTCTAAAGATGTTTAAGGAAGAATTCAGTAATTGAGTTATAACAAGTCACTCGATTTTCATACTTCAACACATCGTGCCCTTCATTTTCAAACATTAAATAATCAACAGTCTTTCCGATGGAACGGAGATACTCAACCAGGTCTCTTGATTCCTGTTCCACAACCCGTGGATCATTTTTACCTTGAATTACCAGCAATGGACAGGCGATGTTTTCGATATGAGTTTTCGGTGAACGATCAACTAGAAATTCTCGATCATTTTCGATATCACCAAGAACAATCCGAAAATACGGTTTCCAGGTTTCCGGTATTCGTTCCATGAATGTGATCAAGTCAAAGGGACCAAACATATCGATAGCAGCTTTCCAAAGATCCGGATGTCGTGCAGCCTGCGTAAGCGTCATGTATCCACCATAAGATCTGCCAACAACTCCGGCTCTGGTTGTATCCACTTTGGGGTGATTTTCCAGTACCTTCATCGCATGGACATGATCCAACCGGTCCTTTCCTCCCCAATCCCGATCCACCTGTTTGGTATAACTTAAACCATATCCAGTGGATCCGCGGACGTTGGGAACGAAAACTGCAAATCCATTCAAAGTAAGGTATTGGATGATCGGCATTGAGAACCAGGCAAAATCAGGTCGCTCCTGTCCTTGTGGTCCGCCATGAATATAGTAGACCAAAGGTCGTTTTCCTGTAAACCCGAGTTCCTCAGCCGGCAGGTATAATCTCGCTGAAACCCTTGTCCCATCATAAGATGTATAAGAAGCATCTTCGCCCAATGAAAGATATTCGATTGGAATTCCTAATACTTTTTCATTGGTATGCTGGATCTCTTTTTTGGGTTTATTAAGTTCAACTGTATAAATCTGAGTGGGTGAAATTGCTGTCGAGAAGGATATGGCAAACCGGTTTGTTTCTTTCTCATAAGTGGAAGAAAACATCACACCGTTTGACATATCACCCAAACCAACAATGGTTGAACGAATTAGCAGGCGCCTGTTGTCAATATCCAATTCCGCTTCATACAGCCAGGAACATCCATCAATATTATATAGAATGGAAAATAGTTCATCCTGAAGATGAGAAATTTCTACGAGCTCTCCCTGCCCTTTATGAACAATCCCCTCCACGCTGACCGGTTCCAATTTTCCGGGTTGACGTAAATCCAATATTACAGGTGCATAACAATCACTATAAATGGACGATGTCATTAGGAGATGTTCACCATCGGGAAGAAAGTTAATACTATCCAGTGAGTTAAGC
>CALMHE010000174.1 GCA_937863865.1 uncultured Anaerolineaceae bacterium
CGGGTATCTCTTTTATGATGCCTATCATCGGGATCAACAGGCATGGCAGCTGGCAGTCTCGGATCAATCCTTGTTGGCAGCCTTCAGTCAGGAATATTCCATGGATCAATACGGCGGGCTGCTGATTATAAGCGCAGCGATCTATCGAATCCTTAGCCCGGATGCCATGCGCCCCCTCCTGATATTAATTCTGACTGCCTTTGCGGGAGCAATCGGTGTTCCGTTTTTCTGGAAATCAATCAACCATCGCTGGGGTGAGGGCGTGGCGATGGCATCAACCTGGATTTTCAGCCTTTATCCGGAATCCATTTTGCTCGGTGCCTCTCAAATGCGTGAGCCTTTCCTGTTGGGATTGAGTGCGATTGCCTTTTGGGTGGTAGTGGGTTATGAGAAGAATGGTAAAAATATTTGGCGGATTCTTGCAGGATTGACAAGTTTGGGAATTATGGTGGTTTTTTCCTGGAGGGCAGCCTTGCCCATAGCCGTGATGCTGGCTGTCTGGTTCTGGGTGGAAAATTTATCAGAAAATCATTTTTTACGCATCACGGGTCTGATAATTTTATTATTTTCCGGCATAGCCGTGATATTCTTTTCATGGAAGTGGCTGGCGGATGCAGCCAGCTGGGATGCCTTATTAACATTAAGAGCATCCGGCATGGTCCAGAATATCCTCGAGCAATTACCAGAATCGTTGCACCTGCCATTCATCACCGGTTATGGACTGGCACAACCGGTTTTACCAGCTACCATCATTGAAACAGCATTACCCCTCCGCAAGGGAATCAGTATATATCGTTCCATTGGGTGGTATGCGTTAATTCCAATCCTCATTTATGGCTTCTTTACGGTGTTTAAAGCCCAACCCCGCAAAGATCGAAGAATATTATTCTGGACAATGGGTTTTTGTATTGTTTGGATCCTTATTTCATCGCTCAGGGCGGGAGGTGATATGTGGGACAACCCACGCTACCGCACCATGTTCCTGGTTTGGCTGGCATTAATGGCAGGATGGTCCTGGATATGGGCGCAGAGGCATCATGATCCATGGATTTGGCGTTGGTTTGTAGTGGAAGGCATTTTCCTGGTATTTTTCACGCAGTGGTATCTCAGCCGATATTTTAAAGTCGGAAGTAAACTCCCATTCTTTGTCGTGACCGGTGTAATTGTCGGAGTTTGCCTTGCATTTCTTCTAGGATGTTGGATTTGGGATTATTACCGAAAAAAGGGTTAACAGGGAGAGACAGGTTTATTAAAGAAAATTATCGGTATGATATAATCCAATTTACCATCTCCAAAGATACGTACAAAAAAATAGACCCATGAATCTTTCCATTGTCATTCCTATTTATAACGAAGAAGAAAATATACCCCTCTTGTATGAAGCAATCAATACGGCTTTATCACCGGTCCAACTGGAATGGGAAGCGGTACTGGTTGATGATGGCAGCCGTGACCGGTCATCCGAATTATTGGAGAATCTGGCAAAAAAGGATCCAGCACATATCCGGGTGGTTCTCCTGCGGAGGAATTTTGGTCAGACGGCAGCCATCGCGGCGGGAATCGATCATTCCTCCGGCGATGTGATTGTTTTAATGGATGCCGACCTTCAGAATGATCCGCAGGATATCCCAATGATGTTGGATAAGATCAATGAGGGTTATGATGTGGTAAGTGGATGGCGAGTACATCGCAAGGATAATTACCTGACCCGCACACTGCCATCGAACATGGCAAACAGCCTGATATCCTGGATAACCGGCGTTCGGCTACATGATTATGGATGCACTCTGAAAGCCTATCGCCGGGAAGTCATTACGGGCTTTCGTTTATATGGCGAAATGCATCGATTCATTCCAGTATATGCCAATTCCGTTGGATCCAAAATATTGGAAGTTCCGGTGCAACATCATCCAAGGAAGTTTGGCAAAGCCAAATATGGTCTGGAACGCACATTTAAAGTAATTCTGGACCTTCTGACAGTCAAGTTCTTGAGTTTTTATGCAAACAAGCCCATCTATTTATTTGGGGGTGCTGGCTTGATATTAATCATCGTCAGCACGTTGACACTCATATACCTTGCTGTCCGAAGGATTTTCTGGGAAATACCAGTATTGGAATCACCTTTCTTCCAAATGGCAACCATGATCTTTATCCTTGGAGTTCAATCCATTTTGATGGGATTGATTGCTGAACTCCTGGTCAGAACATATCATGAATCCCAGGACAAGCCGACATACACAATTCGAAAGGTGATTGGTGTTTCCCATCCGCCGGGTGAATCATTCAGAAATCAAACCGAAGCCGGGAAATGAGTTCTGATTCTTCACCCCAATTGCACAAGCAACCAGATCGACGATCCATTGTGTTACGGATCGCCGGGACAATCATATCATTAGGTTTATTGATCTATTTACTTGTGCATGAAGGATGGCAGACCATCCAGGATGCGGTTTTGATGATCTCCCTGCCTTATTTTCTTCTGGCATTGGGTCTGACATTCATATCCCGGTTGGCTGTCGCACTGCGTTGGTATAACCTCTTGCATTCAGCGAATATTGATATATCGATATGGAAAACCATTCAACTGGTTTTTGCTGGTTTATTTGCGTCCAATTTTCTGCCAACCACCATTGGGGGGGATGTGGTGCGATTTGCTGGTGCGGTACGCCTGAAGGTGGATGCGGCAGTAGCTGCGGCATCCCTGGTGATGGATCGATTGATTGGCATGGCGGGAATGGCAGTTGTCTTGCCCATTGGCATGGTGGATTTATTTACCATGCCTTTTCCAAATTTACCGATGTCAATGAATGGACGAAGTGCCTGGGCATTTACATTTGTGGGATTTTTGAAAAAAATAAAATATGGAATTAAAAAATTGTTGCAATCCGCCTGGAAAGCGACTCAATTGTGGATGTCCAACCCGAGATCATTATTAATTTCATTTGGATTCACTTTTGTCCATATGATAATGTTGTTTCTTACCCTTCTTCTATTCTTTGGGAGAATGGGGGAGACAATCTCATTCTGGCAAATTGCTGGATTGTGGAGTATGAGTTACTTCATTACCCAGTTGCCAGTATCCATTAACGGATATGGTCTACAAGAATTATCATTGATTGTCATTTTTAGCCATTATGGAGGTATTTCCAGTCAAAATATTATGGCATTAGCTTTGTTAATC
>CALMHE010000175.1 GCA_937863865.1 uncultured Anaerolineaceae bacterium
ACATAGGTTAAATAGCCCGCTACGACAAGTCCGGCAGCCACCAAGACTGGTGTTGACCAAACAATCCAGTTCTTTGCACTTTGAGCTGGAGTTTTACGCAGATAATCTATTATAGGGAGTATTAGATTCAGTATAAGGATAATAAAAACAAAAATCGCAAAGAATTTGATATTTCCAGTTGTCTGTATTAAATCCAAGGCGGCTGGAAACCCAAGCATTGATAGGAGAGGCAGCAATATGCGATAACTGCCTATGGAAGTTATTTCACGATTCGATCGAAAAATGAAATATACTGACATGACTGCTGTAAATATTAATGCAACTAGCACGATTACTGCTAATAAATCATTTTGGAGAGCGATAACAAAATTTTGCATAATGATTCCTTTTTAAACTTGTCCTTGGCTAATTGTCTATCCAGAAAAGACTAACCAGAAAAAATCATCGGGTTCTGAATTACAACTTCTTGCGGTGTTGATACCATCCGATTTTATCGACAGAGAATACGTCAAAATCGGGAATGTAGGGTTTGATATCCAATAATGGAGTTCCGTCTAACATATCTGCGCCTTTAAACTCGAGCAGATTTGCTTGCCTGGCTACAAGTTGAACCACAGAAAACCCTATTGGGTTTGGGCGATTGGGGTATCTGGTAGCAAATACTCCATGATCCTGATCATCAAGAAATGGCTTTACTTTAAGAGATATTTCTTGATCTGACTGGTGGAATCCGTAAAGCAGATAGATATGAGAAAACGCTTCAATCCCTTCCAAACCTTCCAGATATTGAGGATAAACTTCAACCTTTCCAATAATATCTGATCGAGAGGATTGAATCGGCACACTTTTCTTGTCAGTTAATGGTGTATGGATCACTCCAATTGCTTTTATGCAAAATTCCATTGGACTATACCTTTTTTGACATCGTTACTAATTGAACCCCTTTTACTTGTGGAAATGCCGCTCCCTGTTGGATGGTCAACGCAGCAGCTTCTTCATCTATTACCCGCGATCCTGATAAAAATGATATGCCATAATCGTATAATATGGGTGAGAGCGGTGTGGATGGCCCCAATACCATGACTTGTGCTGTGGGGCGGCAAAGGGATAGCAAACCGGTCATGGAATGGTTGATGAAAGCTGTTCCTGTAATTGCAATCACATCTGCCTGTGGAATAAACTCTTCTGCTGATTCTTCCGGGAAATCATCTCCAAATGGACGTTTCTCGATGATCCAACAATTTCTGGTAATGGATTTCATCTTTTCAACAAATGGAAAATGACCAACAATAACAACATTTTTACCTTTACCTTCACGTGCGATAACATCTGCGGCATTTATTTGAACCATCTTATCTTCATCAACGCATATAAGGGAATTTATAGCTGCAATTCCAATACTGGCTTCTAACAGATTATCTGAAAGAACCCATTGTGCTAACTCTTGTGCGCTTTTGTGTTGTAAAGATCCCACATCCCTGATATGTGAGTGACCATGAGGTCCACAATTGGTTAGGGTTGATCCCAGTCCGCCATACTTGCTGCAAACCAAAGTCCAATGAACGCCAATGATTATCTTACGCACAGGGATTGGTTCATCTGGAAGTGATTCCAAGATTTGCTTCAATAATTCCATGATTTCTCCTTTATCTAAATCCCAAAAATTCCTGATAATATGAAAACAAACATGGAGCCAATGATGATGCCGATCGCGACGTAATGTTCATGCCCAAATTCTCGGGCAGTAGGTATTAACTCGTCCAAAGTGATGAATACCATCACCCCGCCTGCGAATGCCAATGCGCCAGGTACTAATTGTTTAAAAGTAACCAAAAATAGACTTGCCAACAAAGCACCAACTGGTTCAGCCAATCCAGATAAAAAAGCTACTTTG
>CALMHE010000176.1 GCA_937863865.1 uncultured Anaerolineaceae bacterium
GCTTAAGCCAGTTGCAAACTGACTCAGGTAGTCACTGAAGGATGCCAGATAAAATCGATCGCCCTCATTTAGATGCCCCAGGATGAATCTGGCTGCCGCCTGGGCTTGGGTGAACTTTTCCCCTTCCATGCTGCCGGATCGATCCAGGACCAGCAGCACATCCTTTGCGACCGGTTTGGTATCCACACGGGTGCCGGGCGCCAGCAAAAGCAGAAAAAAACCATCCGGCTCATTTACATCCAATGGATCACAATAGGTAAACAGATGAAATGCTTCCGTCTCTCCAAGTGAATAAAACAAAGAAAAGTCCATGTCCGGCAGGACGTTGTTCGCTTCATAACTGGCTGTGAAATGATGATCATCTTCTCGGTGAAGGCGGATCTCATGGCTGGGAGAATATACAGCCCGCACCGGTGAGGAGGATTTCACCTTGACGGTGACGGATACGCTTTCCAATGATTGCATGGAAAACTTCTCGGTATTCAATGGATACACATACCGAACCAGTCCATGGTCAGCAGTCAACACCTGCTGATATTCCAGCTCAATCCGCCTCTCCCCCTGGGGAGGAATTGGAAAAATGTTTGCCTGAACAGCGCCTGACCCAATATATTCCAGCAAGGCGGGATCACGCAGGCTGTTGACAATATCCTGATAAGTCTGACGGGCTTGTTCAGCCGTCAACACCTCACCTTTCACCGGCTTTCCATCCACCCACAGGGTGAAATTACTCACGGTGGCATTCAACGGGATGGGGAAAATATAAGTTCCCTCGATTGTCCAGTCATTGGGATTGAAGAACACCTGGTCAATATGAGTGACTGCCAGTTGATCCTCGATTGTTACCGTGACATGATGATAACGAATCACAAGTTGCGACATGGGACGTATGATTGGACAATTTTCACCCAGGCAGGGAGGGATTTCAGGGATAATAATGCCGTCCGCGGAAACCACGCTGTTGATCGAAATGATCATTCCAAGACACACAATCAGTGCCAACGTGACTTTTCTCATCACAACCTCCTTCTTTTCCTCGCAGCCAAGACGTCCCCCATCAGCTTAAAGTTCCGATACTTTCATCATCCCTGACATCCCAATTCGGTTACAATAATCAAGGATTCACCCAATTGGAGACGAAAAAAAATGATCAAAATTACACGTGAAGCTGCCCTGGAATATCATCACAAGGATGGCAAACCGGGGAAATTATCCGTTGTACCCAGCAAACCACTTGAAACCCAGTCTGATCTGTCACTGGCGTACACACCAGGTGTCGCATACCCAGTTTTGGAAATTGAGAAAAATAAGGAATCCGCCTATGACTATACAAACAAAGGCAACCTGGTTGCTGTCATATCCAATGGAACTGCAATCCTTGGTTTGGGTGACCGCGGTGCCCTGGCTTCAAAACCGGTCATGGAGGGTAAAGGCGTTTTATTCAAGAAATTTGCTGACCTGGATGTTTATGATATTGAAGTGGACACCCACAACCCTGACTTGTTAATTAATGTGGTTACTGCCATCGCCCCCACATTCGGCGGGATCAACCTCGAGGATATCCGTTCTCCTGAATGTTTTTATATCGAACAAACTTTGCAAAAAATGCTTGACATCCCTGTGTTCCACGACGATCAACATGGCACAGCCATCATCCTTGGTGCGGCATTAATGAATGCCCTTGAACTGACACAACGAAAAATCAATGAGATAAAGGTGGTTTTTTCCGGGGCAGGTGCTGCTGGTATCGCCTGCGCCAACCAGCTTGTCAAGCTTGGTGTCCCCAGGGATCATATCTGGATGTGTGACATCGCCGGATTGGTTTACAAGGGACGCGAAGAATATATGTTCCCCGAAAAAGAAAGATTTTCACAGGGTGATCATCCTGATACGCTGGCAGGAACAATGGAAGGCGCGGATATTTTTATCGGTGTTTCAGCTGCCAATATCCTGACCCCGGCAATGATAAAACGCATGCGCCGCCAACCCATCATTTTTGCCATGGCTAATCCAGACCCGGAGATCCCCTATGAACTCGCCCGGAAGATCCGACCCGATGCCGTCGTGGCGACCGGTCGTTCTGATTATCCCAATCAAATTAATAATGTCCTGGGTTTCCCATTCATTTTCCGGGGTGCAATGGATGTCCAGGCTCATGCCATTAACGATGAAATGAAAATTGCAGCCTCCAATGCACTGGCAGCGCTGGCAAAAGAACCGGTCCCAGAAAAAGTCCTTCGCGCCTATGGCTTGGAATCTCTGGAATTCGGAATGGACTACATCGTCCCCAAGGCGTTGGACGAACGTGTTTGCCTTTGGGAAGCTCCAGCAGTCGCCCGGGCTGCCATGGAAAGCGGTGTTGCCCGTCGTAAAATAAACCTCGATGAGTATCCTCAACTTCTTGTCCGGCGTCTGCTCAAAACATGCTAAAATAACCCTATGGTAGTCTCCGCCCCCCGACCCAAACCACCTGTCAACCCCAGACATCGAAAACAAGTCGCCTGGCAAATATTGATGCCATTGGTGGTATCAGGCATCCTGATTCTGGCTGTTGCCGTTATTACTGCATTATTGGCGGGCAGCCACCCTGCTGAAACATCCGCCTGGTCAAGTGTATCTCTGGTATTGTTGCTCATCCCTGTAATTTTTGGGTTTGGGATTTCCATAATTCTTGTACTCGCCGGGATATTCCTCCTGGCAAAATCCCTTAATATTCTCCCTTTTTACACCCGGATGATATATCTTTATCTATCCCGCCTGGAGATCAATATCCAGGTTCTATCTGACCGGTTGACATCCCCTGTTCTCACAAGCCGTTCCTGGTTTGCCGGATGGAAGATGTTCTGGAACCGATTACGCATTCGCAAGAGCGATGATAAGGAAAAATAAACTATGGAAGATTCATCCTCCTGGAAAATAAAAATTATTGTCTTTGGCGCATTGATTGGTGCAATTACTGGTTTATTGGGTGCCTTTTTGATGATTAA
>CALMHE010000177.1 GCA_937863865.1 uncultured Anaerolineaceae bacterium
CCTCCCGGCGCGCACCGGTTTATGGTCATCACGGCATGGTGGCTGCCTCGCAGCCGCTTGTGGTTGCTGCCGGCATTGAAATTCTAAACAGCGGCGGCAACGCTGCGGATGCCGCGGTGGCTGTGGCGGCTGCGCTTAATGTCACCGAACCCACCTCGACCGGTCTGGGCGGGGATTGTTTTGCCCTTTACTACGAAGGGGCAACCGGCAGGGTGAGCGCCCTCAACGGTTCGGGGCGCGCCCCCGCCGCCTTGACGCTGGAACGCCTGCAGCAGGAGGGTCTGGGGGAAGCCTTGCCGCCCTTCCATCCCCACACCATTACTGTTCCGGGCGCCTGCGCCGGCTGGTGTGACCTGTTGGAGCGTTTTGGCAGGCTTCCCCGGTCCAAAATCCTGGCGCCTGCCATTAAACTCGCCGCTGAAGGCTTTCCTGTGGCTCCCATCACGGCATATTTCTGGCAGCGCAGCGCTGATGGTCAACTCAGCCGGGCATTGAACGGGCGGGAACTGACACTGGACGGGCGCGGTCCCAACTCCGGTGAAATATTCCGCAACCCCGGTCTGGCGCGCACCCTGCAAGCCATTGCCGGGGATGGGAAGAAAACATTCTATGAGGGCGCAATTGCGGAATCCATCGTGTCCATCGTGCGGGAGGCAGGCGGCTGCCTTGCCCCGGCTGACCTGGCAAACCATACCAGCACCTGGGAGCAGCCGATTTCGGTTGCTTACCGCGGTCTGCGGGTGTGGGAATGCCCCCCCAATGGACAGGGTCTGGCGGCGCTGCTGGCGCTGGCACTCCTGCGCGGGTTTGACCTGCAAAGCCTGCCCACGCTCTCACCGGAACGTATGCACCTGCAAATCGAAGCCATGCGCCTGGCGTTTGCGGATGCCTTCCACTACATCGCCGACCCCGCCTTCTCACCGGCGCCGCTGAATGAACTGCTGGGGGAAGGCTATGCCGCCGAACGCCGCCGGTTGATTAACCCCCGGCGCGCCAATCCCGCCGTCCGGTACGGCACCCCCCTGGCTGGGAGTGACACCGTTTATTTCTGCGTGGTGGACGGGGAGGGCAATGCCTGTTCCTTCATCAACAGCAATTACATGGGATTTGGCACCGGCATTGTGCCGCCCGGCTGGGGTTTCTCCCTGCAGAACCGGGGGCATAACTTCTCACTGGATCCCCAACACCCCAACGCCCTGATGCCCGGCAAGCGCCCCTACCATACCATCATTCCCGGCATGATCACCCGGACCGACGGTTCACTCTACGGACCCTTTGGCGTGATGGGCGGTTTCATGCAGCCCCAGGGTCATGTGCAGGTGGCGGTCAACCTGCTGGATGATGGCATGGATCCCCAATCCGCCCTGGACCTGCCGCGCTGGTGCCTCGAACCCAACCGCGGCAGTTCACCCAGCCCCAACCAGGCGGTGATTGCCCTGGAAGAGGGGATTCCGGAACAAACCGCGGCGGAGCTGGCGCAAATGGGGCATGCCGTCCAGCCGGTCAACGGCTGGAGGCGAAGTTTATTCGGGCGCGGGCAGGTCATCATCCGTGATCCCCAAACCGGGATTCTCTGCGGCGGCAGTGATCCCCGCGCAGATGGCTGCGCCATGCCCCAAATTGGACCATTTTAAGCGGTTTCCCTGACTTTCGTCACTGTGATGAGATGCTGAAAGCTGTATCATTAAGAACAAGTCGTCATTCCTGACGCCTTGTCTCATTTTCATGATACACTTGGTATAACCCAAGTAATCCATCCATATTCGAATGAATGAATCCGCAGGGAGGAAAGGAGGTGGAAAGCTGCTTGAAGTAACCACATGACAGCCCGCGTCGCCCTGGAGTCGCACCTGTTGACATTGCTGCCCGGGGGAAAATCAATCCAATCATAATTTCATACAACATTGATCCAATTGAAAAGAAAAGGGGTTTTGTAAATCATGAAAGCATTACGAAGTATTGTATCCATCCTCACCGGGTTGATGCTGGTGGCAGGCTTGCTGGCGATTCAGCCTGCAGCCCCGGCTGTGGCACAGACCGGAGAGGGAAATCAACTGTACGTGGCGAAGTGGAGTGAACCTGTCACTCTCACTAATGTAACCGGTCGACCCAGTGTGGTATTCGACGGCACGTACTACCATCTGTGGTATAACACATCGTCCACGGCGTTGTACCACACCGCATCCACCAACCCGGCGGAATTCACTGAGGGAACACTCACCACCTTCCCCGAAGACAATACACCCATCGAAGTTGCCAGCCCGGCTGTCTTCATGGAAGGCAATACCTTCTACATGGTCGTCTACGGAGCCACTGACCAGGTCTTCAACTGGTACAGCTCCCCGGACGGCAACAACTGGACAAATAAAGGTTTGGCGTTCAATGCTGCCGGGATGGATGACCTCGGTAAAATTGACGCTCCCTTTGTGTTCAAGGATGGTGGCACCTACCGGCTCTACTTCCAGAAGAAAAGTGTGGATGGAAGCAAATACCGCATCCATGCCGCGGTAACGGAAAATCTGGAAACTCCCTTCACCCTGGTCAAGACAGACCCGGTCCTCACGGAGGGTGAGACTGGCTGGGATGATTACCGGATCATGCACCCCTGGGTGGTCAAGTCCGGCGATCAATATTTCATGTGGTACGTCGGCTACAGCAAGACTGACACAACCCAGAAACTGGGCTTGGCGACCTCTGTTGATGGAACCAACTGGACGAAGAGCCCTGCCAATCCCATCATTGCCACCCGCGCCGCTGAACCGGTGGTGATTTTCGTGGATGGCACCTGGCATTTATGGTACCTGGGTCCGACCCCGGCGAATAACATCATTTACATCAGCGCTACCGGACCGTTTGAGTTCCAGGACATCCAGGCAGCCATTAATGCCGCTGGAGAAGGCGGTACCATCCAAGTCGCTCCTGGCACTTATACGGAAATGACCGTTCCCGGCGGAATTGTGATCGAAAAACCCCACCTGAACATCCTGCTCAAGGATGGCACGGTCATTGAAAACAACTCGCCCTGCTTCGTGGTCAATGCAGACTATACCCGCATCCGGGCTGAATCCAAACTAGGCGCACAGTGCATCCCCACTTTGGATTCCAACGGCATTGATGTGAAGGCGGGCGTGATCGACCTCATCATTGAGGGCATCGACTTCGCTGGCACCAGCGGGACGGACGGCATCCACTTTGCCGGTGACATCACCGATCTGATCATTGCCGACAACTAGTTCCACGGCTTTGCCAGCGACGGCATTGAATTCACCAATGCACCGGCTGGCGAGGTCCAGATCCAGGGCAACCTCTTCCAGGACAACACGGGGCTTGGCATCAATGCTGGTGACCATGCAGTCAACGCAGAGTACAACTCCTGGGGTCATGTGGATGGTGCGCAAACTGGCGATGGCGCCAGTACAAACATAGACACCGACCCCTGGACCCATGTGGACCTGTCCGTTAAATCTGCCGGCACAAGCCCTGAATGGGACAGCCTGACCAGCCAGGTCGTTGATACGCTTGCCAATGTCAGCGGTCGCCCGACGGTTTTGAAGGACGGCAGTACGTATCATCTGTGGTATGGAACAAGTGATGATACGTTGTACCACACCACATCCACCAACCCGGCGGAATTTATTGAGGGAACACTCACCACCTTCACAGGAGTTACACCCATCGAGGTTGCCAGTCCGGCTGTCTTCAAGGAAGACAGTACCTTCTACATGGTCGCCTATGGAGCCACTGACTCCAAATCCTTCAACTGGTACAGCTCCACGGACGGCAACAACTGGACAAATAAAGGTTTGGCGTTCGATGCTGCCGGGATGGGAGACATCAGTAAAATTGACGCCCCCTTTGTGTTCAAGGATGGTGAAACCTACCGGCTCTACTTCCAGAAGAAGAATACTGCTGGAAGCCAGTACCACATCCATGCCGCGGAAACGAACTCTCCGGGATCCTCCTTCGCCCTGGTTAATAGTGGAAATCCGGTCCTGTCCCCCACCCCCGGCACCTGGGACGGCGCATATGTGATGCACCCCTGGGTGGTCAAGGATGAGGATAAATACTTTATGTGGTACAGTGCCCACCCCGGGACCAATCAGCAAATCGGTCTGGCGACTTCAAGCGATGGCATCGCCTGGGAAAAGAGCTCTGCCAACCCGGTTATCGGTCCTCTCGGTGAACCGGCGGTCATCAACGATAACGGCATCTGGCGCATCTGGTACCTGGGGACTGGCAAAGCCATCAAGTACCAAACGGCACTCTCCCCGCTCGATCTGCGACAGACAATCGCCTATCAGGTGAAAGCCAACATGGTGAATGTCAACTCGGCTGATTTCATCCTCAACTATCCATCTGATCTGCTGAGCATTGCCAGTATCGTACCCGGACCCTACCTGGATTCGGTAATTATCAATTCCACGACCCCCGGTCAAATCCATTACTACGGCTACCGAACAACCACTCCGACTCCTGTAACAGACGAAATCCTCTACACGGTCATCTTCTACACCAAATCACAGGGCACTGGCGGTCTGAACCTGAGTCTGTCCGGATCGACCGCCGGATTTGGCATGCCCGGCGCCGGATCTTCCTCGAACGTATACCTTCCCACAGGTGGTTTTGTGAATGGAAACGTTATGATTATCGACCTGCCCAGCATGACCACCGACTTCGGGAAAGACTATTACCTGGTCGGTGAAGGTCGTGACTTTAATGTGACCGTGAACAATCACTACACGGCTTATCCCCAAGCGGTATTAAAAGTAACTGTTCCCGCAGGTGAGGCTGGTATTGGTGACACAGTCCTCAACCTCGCAGCATCTGAAACCGAATCGGTAAACTTTACCTTCACCCCAGCATCAGCCGGTGAAAAGACCCTGGGGTTTGACCTGTACGACGCTGCCAACGGGCATTTGCTGTACTCGATCGCGGATACCGTAAAGGTCTATGACCAGCCTGAAATCTCCTCAACCGACCTGGTTGGACCGTATCTGGTCGGCGTTCAGCAGCAATTCCAGGTCACCACGACCAACCCGGCCACCGGTGCGAATTATGCGCAGGTGCTTTACAATTACACGATCCCAACCGCAGTCCTGACAGATATCGCCAGCTTCCAGTACCAGGACGGCGAAACCTGGCGGGATATGCCCCTTGAGCAGTCCGGAGACGATCTGGTGGGCTACTTTGGTCCCTCCACCGGCTTCCCCATGGTATCTGGATTCTCGGCAACCACCAACTTCCGGGTGACCTTCAACACTGCCAAGGATTACACTTTTGTGCTGACGCTCAATGACCTGGATGCCGATAAACTGGAACTGGCTCGCTTTGAAGCCATTGCGGTTGTGCTGGATAACCTCAACATCACCGGCACGGTCAGCATGCAGGGTCGCACCGTCACCAGCGGCGTTCCCATGACGCTGACCGCTCTCCTGGTTCCCTATGGACCGTATCAGGCGACCTCGTTTGACCAGATCAGCAACAATATCAGCTTCAGCTCCGTGGCAGCCGGTGGGTACCTTATCACCACCAATCAGCCGCGCTACCTGAACCTGACCGCTGACCTGAACATCACCAAGGTCTTCTCTTCAGAAGCCTTCACGATCAATCGTTTGGAACTGAAGGGCGGCAACGCAAAATGGACGGATAATCTCATTGATTTGAGCGATGCCAGTGTGATCACGACTGTATACGGACAGACCGGCGATATGGACGCGGATGTGAACTTTGACGGTAAAGTAAACATCCTGGACCTGGCACTGGTCGGTGGAAATTACAATCTGACCTCTGCCACTGCTTACGCAAGCTGGACTCCGTAAACCCGCTTGATTACAGGTTGAAAAAACAGGCTGGCTGACGCCAGCCTGTTTTTTTGCCGAAACCGCAGACGATCAATGTAGGTTGGGTTGAGTGATTCTGACCGGGCATCCATCCGCCGGGAAATGAACGAAACCCAACAACCTAGAGTCAATTGTAGGGTGCGGTCGGACGTTGACCGCACCAAGCCATCCCCGCCACCGGGGGATGGGGTACATCTGGCGTCACCCCGGTAAGGGAGGATTAATTAACAGATGGTGCGGTCACAAACAGACCGCACCCTACTTTTTTTGCCGAAGCCATGGATGATCGATGCAGGTTGGGTTGAGTGATTCTGTCCGGGCATCCATCCGCCGGGAAATGAACGAAACCCAACAACCCAAAGTCAATTGTAGTGCGGTCGATGGTTGACCGCACCAAGCCATCCCCGTTATCGGCAAATGGGTTTCATCCGGCACCACCCCGGTAAGGGAGGATTGATTAACGATTGGTGCGGTCACAAACAGACCGCACCCTACTGTTTTTTTGCCGAAGCCATGGATGATCGATGTAGGTTGGGTTGAGTGATTCTATGCGGGCATCCATCCGCTGGGAAATGAACGAAACCCAACAACTCAGAGTCAATTGTAGGGTGCGGTCGGACGTTGACCGCACCAAGCCATACCCGTTATCGGCGGATGGGTGTCATTCAATTGCATCCGGTGCGGAAGGATTGATCAACGGGTGGTGCGGTCATAAACAGACCGCACCCTACTGTTTTTTTTGCCGAAGCCATGGATGATCGATGTAGGTTGGGTTGAGTGATTCTATGCGGGCATCCATCCGCCGGGAAATGAACGAAACCCAACAACCCAGAGTCAAATTGCAGGGTGCGGCACAACATTCCCGATGTTGGGTTTCGGGAAGATTCGCATTTTGAGATTTCCCCCTGATCTGCGGATGTCCATTTCATTCACCCTCAACCCAACCTACATATTGATTAATCCCCGCAACGGCAATTGGGTGTCATCCCATTGCATCCGGCGCGGGAGGACTGTTCAACGGGTGGTGCGGTCACAAACAGACCGCACCCTACGAATACTACATTAACATCAATCCCCGTCACCGGAGGATGGGGGTCATCCGGTTGCATCCGGCGCCATCAAACACGTGAGAGAGAGATGACATTCATCACTTTGTGGAAACCATTTTTTAAGTATCATTAACCATAAGTTCATTGGCTCGGGGGTCTGTCACCACCAGCCAGATCATCATCATCCATAACTAAATCATTCTGGAAACGCCGGGGGGGTTTATTTTCACCGCCCAGGGCAATGACCTGTTGTTTTCTTCCGCCGCTGAAAATAAAGGGGGGGGAATCAAATTGGAGGTGCATACCACATGAACGGAAAACGATGGCAACGAACCATCCTGCTGACCATCATGGCAGCCTCCCTGGCACTGAGCAGCGCCGCCCTGCCGCCCGCCGGTGCTGCCCTGGCGCAATCCAGCCTGACTGTTGCCGTCACGCCGACTTTCGTGGATGTCATCCGCGGGGGCACGGCTTCATACCACCTGTGGGTGACCGGCGGTGAGAACGTCAACGCCATTGATCTGACCATTACCTATGACCCGGCGCTGATCTCGGAAGTCAGTTATACCTATGGTGATTATCTTGATAATATCTGGCGGGTGTATTATGTAAATGAACCGGGGTATTTTCAAATTTCCCTCGTCCAGCTGGCTACGCCCGGGGTGTGGGGCGACGGCGACCTGTTGAACCTGAATTTTATAACCCGCGCCAACGGAATCACCCCCATCACCCTTGAGGAGGTGATTTTTGCCGCCTATGGCACCGGTGATAAATCCTATCCCGACGAAATCAGCGGCGCCCTGTTGATTCACAGCAATCCGGCGCTGACCCCCAACCACGATGTCATCGGCACGGTCATCCCGCAGGGTCAAATGAACCCCGGCGGCGTCACTGTCACTCTGGACTACGGTCTGGTGCACTGGTTCGGACCCTACCCTGCCATCAGCACCGGGCAGCTTCAGAACAATCTTCTCTTCCCGCAGGTCGAGGAGGATGAATATCGGATTACCGCATCGGCGCCGGGCTGCCTGCCGCTGACCATCGAAGCAAACCGGATCGTCAGCATCCATGCTGCAAAAACCAGCCTCAACCCGTTGTACCTGCGGAGCGGCAACGCGGTCTGGGAGGATGAAAACGGCGAACCGGATCTGGTGATTGACGCCCTGGATTTGGCAGTGGTCTGTGGAATGTACGGCGCGGCAGGTGCCGGGCTGGCGGGGGATGTAAATTTTGACGGGCGGGTGAACATCATCGATGTCACCACCGTGGCGGGAAATTACGGCTTGAACCACATCACCGCCTATGCGGATTGGATCCCCTGAGGATAATGATTTGTGAATGAGGTTAATCTCTGGTATGATTGGCAGGAAGGGCTTGGACAATCAAGGAAGCGGAAAGGATTCCGGGGACTCCGGGGTATCGAAATTACATGACTGGAAAATCGCCCAATCGACGCTGCATCGTTCTGCTGGTCGCTCTGCTGATCGCTCTGCTGGCAGCGCCTGCCTGGCTCCCGCCAATCCAGGGTCAAGCGGGGGCTGTTGCTGCCGTAAAGCCCGCCTTGGCGCAGGTGGACCTGGGGAGTACGGTGGTCATTACCGTGGAGGTGCGGTGGGGTGAAAACGTGAACGCCTTCGATCTGACCCTGCTGTACAACCCCGTCATCACCTCCCTGGTGTCATACGAGCCGGGGGATTATCTCTCCAACCTGTTCCGCGTCTACAAGAATGAGCAGGATGGGCTGCTGCGCGTTGCCTACACCCAGCTTGCCACATCCCCGGTCAGCGGAGACGGCACGCTGCTACGGCTGGTCTTCCACGGGCTGGCGGAAGGGGATTGCGATCTGATCCTTGACGACCTCATCTTTGCGGATGCCAGCGGCAACAAGAGCTATCCAGCCCGGGAAAATGCCATCCTGCAGGTGGTGATGCCGGTTGAGCCCAGCGCGACCCTCACCCTCCCGCCGTCTGCAACAGTCACCTTCACCCTCCCGCCGGTTGCAACGGTCACCTTCACCCCCACCGGCACGGCAACCATTACCTCCACCCCGCCGCCGACCCGCACCAGCCTGCCCACCCGCACCATGCCCGCGGCGCACTTCACACCCAGCCCGCTGGCGCCAAAATCATCCGCCGCACCGGAAAATCAACCCGCTGCCGGAAACCAGCCATCTGAAGTGCAGCCCACCCTGCCGGTCCTGGTCACAACCACCGCGCCGGCTGCCGGGCAGGGTTCCCCCTGGGTTGAAACCCTGCTGTGGGTAATCCTGGCGGTCGGCGGGGCAGCCATCATCATCATGCTCATTATTCTTGCCACCGGAAGCCGCAAGAGAACCACCTAAAGGAAAAGATTGCCATTCATGAAACATCAAAAACCTGTCATCACGTATCTGTTGATTTCCATGCTTTTCTGCCTGAGCCTTCTGCCGGTCGGCGGAGCGCATGCCCAGGCTGCGACCGCCCGCGTGGGTGTGTTTGATCCGCTGACCATCCCGCCCGGCGCTGATTTTGAAATTCCCATCCAGGTGAAGGATGTGACCGGTTTGTATGCCATCGACCTGGAATTCCAGTTTGACCCCGCCATCCTGGAAGCCCGGGATGCCGACCCAACCCTGGAGGGTGTCCAGATGGGTTATGGTGAATTCCTGGAACCCGGTCTGCTGTTGTACAACAAGATTGACAATCAAACCGGAACCGTCCAGGTGGTCATAACCCAGATCAACCCGGCAGAACCCAAATCGGGCAGTGGAATCCTGTTTGTCCTGTATGGAAAAGCCCTGAAGACCGGCTCAACCGAACTGGTCATCACCAAGCTACAGCTTGCCAGCATGGAAGGTCTTGAAATCCCCGCTGAAAAGGTCGAGGCAGCCATCAAGGTGGAGGAAGGCGCGCCGGCAATCGAAGCCACACCCATCCCGATTGTTGATCCAACCAGCGTGATCCTCATCCCCACCGTGGCGCCCAACCCCATCTCAACACTTGCCCCCACCGCCACGCCGCTTCCCACCCTGGCTGCGGCTGCAACCCAGCCGCTCCCCACCGAACCCCAGACTGTCGAAACGGAAATCCCGCTGAAAGCCAGCGGATTTTCACTGGCACAAAACTGGTGGATTGTTGTGCTGGTCCTGGCTGTGGCAGCCGGTCTGGCAATCCATCTGTTCCGCATGAAATCTCAAAAATAACCTTATCTCAATTGGAGGCGTCGCTTGGCAGGGAAAAAACAGACTTCCCGACTACTTTTATCATTATTGTTTGCGCTGATAATTGGTTTTATTTTGCCCCAGCCAGTCAATTCACAGGCTGAAACGCCAATCCTATCCATCAATCCACCAGTCACCCGGCTTCTGGCGGGCGGCGAAGCCATCATTGCCGTCAGGGTACAGGATGTGGAGGATTTATTTGCCTTTGCAGTGAAAGTCAATTTCCCCCCGGGAATGATGGAGATATTACGTGTGGATAATGGCGATTTCCTCAAGGATGGCATGGTTATTGTCCAGGAAATCGACAACGATAGTGGAGAGCTGCGGTTTGATATGACCCAGATATATCCCGATCCACCCGTCAGCGGAAGCGGAGACTTGATTTGCTTTCGGGTCCGCGCCACCGAACAGAATGGTACAATTCCCTTATTGATTGATACGGAAGTTACACTTCTTGCCACGATCAATGGAATTCCCATCAACTATGAGACTTCCAATGGCATCATAAAATTGGAATCAGCCATCTTTCTTCCCTTATTACTTAAATAATAAAACGAAAATGAGATTATGCTGATCGTAAATATGACAAATACAAAAAATGTTTTTTTCATGATAAATTAAAATATTAAATAAGTATTTGTCTTTTCGATAAGATTATTCAAATTTAATTTCAGGCAATTTTTGTGACTCCTGCTTTTTTAAAATAAAACCTGTAAAAAAATAATTCAAGCAATGAGACAAGAATTAATGTAATACTGTCTTTTGGAGTAAGAG
>CALMHE010000178.1 GCA_937863865.1 uncultured Anaerolineaceae bacterium
GGTATAAATTATTCCGGATTTTTTATAAAGGATTTCATAATGAATGATGAACAATATCTAACCCAGGAAGGTTTGACTCGTCTTAAAGCGGAATTACAATATTTGAAATCAACCGCTCGCGATCAGATAGCCAAAAGACTTCGGTCAGCCATTTCGCAAGGTGATCTCTCAGAAAATGCTGATTACATCTCCGCCAAGGAAGATCAGGGTTTCCTGGAGGGAAGAATTTTGGAACTTGAGGTTACACTTCGTAATGCAGTCATAATTGATGAAAATATCCGTGACCGGGATGTTGTGGACATCGGCGCGACAGTGACAATCCAGGAAGGAAAATTTCCTTCTGAAAGATTTCAACTTGTGGGTCCAAAAGAAACGGATCCAGTCAATGGACGAATATCACATGAAAGTCCGATTGGGAGTGCGCTGATGGGTAAACGTGTTGGTGATGTGATCATTGTCAAAACTCCAAATGGATCAGTTGAATTTACAATCTTAAAAATTGAATGACTTGTCTCTACAAATAAAAAACCGGACATCTCCAGATGTCCGGTTTTTTTATCATCGCTGGCTAAATTGATTACCCTTTTGGCCAGACAGCCAGTTCCAGTGTTAATCTGTCAAAGTAACTGTTTGCAGGAAGAGCTCCTGAGCCATAATTCATATCGACAACCCGGGCTTCCAATACCAATGTGGCAGTTTCCAACGTGACTTTTGTTCCAGGTTCGACCAATGATTGATCACCCTTGGAAGCCAACCGTTGACTGATGACTGGGTCGTTGAATGCATGCTCGCTCATTAATACCTTGGTCACAGTTTGGGTATCATTTTTATCAAATAACCAAACCTCAAATGCGGTTACCTTCTTTGGATCGCCTACCCCAATTGATTCGGATATTCCCACACCACATTCGCCCAGGAATTCTCCTGTTGGGGAATCAATACTGAAGGAATCGTCATAGAGATCATCGCCCTGCATGTATGTGGTCATCCATTGCGCAATCGGTTCTTCCTGACCAACTGCTTCATAATCCGTTTGTTCTGCAGTCCGGCTGACTTCTTGAGCCTGGGCAGCAATGCTGGGGGTTTTTTGTCTTGGTTTACGCAGAAGCAGGAAATACAATAATGCGCCTCCAACCACCAGTGTCGTCAGGCAAAGCCCCACAATTGTCCAGGCGTTCCCAATCCCCTTTTTCTTTACGGGTATTTCCTGAGTAGGTACGGGTGCCATAGTTGTTGCTTGAGTTATGGCAGTCGGAGCTTTTACCAAAAGCCGAAATTGAGTGAGATCATTTTCATTCAGACCACAATCGCCCGGTTTTAAACCTTCTAGGAGTTTTAACCCATCCTCACCCAAAGATTCAAAGCGGGAAAGAGCAATATCTGAACGCAATGGATTACGCATTTGCGAATCGATTGCCATGCAAAGGTAATCGATTTTTAAATCAGAACGTAAATCCTTGGGCTCTCCATCAGT
>CALMHE010000179.1 GCA_937863865.1 uncultured Anaerolineaceae bacterium
CCCGTACCTCTGGTAGTCATGGACACCGCACCAGCAGCGATAATGGGCGCATTGCTTGATCCCGTCACACGCTTCCACGAACGAAAAATGATTGTCAATATCGGCAACTTCCACACCCTTGCTTTCCGCCTCGGATATGACAAAATTGAAGGAGTATTTGAACATCATACCGGTTTTCTTAACCGCGTCTCCCTCGAGAAATATCTGGAACAACTGGCGGATGGAAGCCTGACACATGAACAGGTGTTTGAAGATCATGGACACGGCGCTTTACTTGTGGATGACACACCCCTATCCATGGATAATCCTGACTATAATGTCATCGTTACGGGACCCAGACGCAGCCTGCTGACCGGTTCGACCTTGGGGGTGTACCAGGCAGTCCCCTTCGGGGATATGATGATTACCGGGTGTTTTGGTCTCATCGCAGCCGTGGCAGATAAAATTCCAGAACTGGGGGATTCAATTCGGGCTTCATTCACCAAAAACGCTGGTTCCGGAGCCCCACCCTGGGAGTTGGACTAGAGAATATCCAGGTATTTCAGTCCGGTTGCTGTATTCAATAAAACTACTTTATCCTGTGCTTGAATCCAACCAGTATCGTGCAATTGAATCAACCCAGCCAGAGTCGCCGCGCCCTCAGGTGCTACAAACATACCTTCTTTTTCAGCCCAGAGTCGTTGAGCTGTCAGAATCTCTTCATCTGTGACTGCCACAGCTGTACCATTGGTTTTCCGAATGGTTTGAAGAATCATACGGTCCGCAAAACTACGCGGAACCCGCAATCCGGAAGCCAGTGTCCGGGCACCTTCATAAAAGGTGCAGGTTTCCTGTCCCGTATCAAATGCCCTGACAACCGGAGCACAACCGGTGGATTGAACAGCAACAATACGTGGCATTTTTTTGGTTTTCAGCCACCCCAATTCCTGCAATTCAAGGATTGCCTTATGGATCCCGACCAGACCCGTTCCTCCTCCTGTGGGATAAAGGATGACATCCGGCACATCCCAATTAAATTGCTGGCAGATTTCAAAACCCATCACTTTTTTACCTTCAAGGCGGTAAGGCTCCTTGAAAGTGGATACATCAAACCAGCCTTCAGTCTTCACCCTTTCCTTCACAAGAGCTGCTGCATCGCTGATTAGTCCATCCACCAGCTCAACCATTGCTCCCGTTATACGGCATTCCAATACATTGGCTCGCGGCGTATCCGCTGGCATGACCACCAACGCTTGCATTCCAGCCCGGGCAGCATAAGCAGCCATTGCTGCATCACCCATTGGATTTGTAGTGCCGGGTTTTGTATCGATGAGTACATTTCCGGTTGCCGGAACTGTAAATTTAAACCAAATATCTCCACCATTATAATTTCCACAACCTGGAGCCGGAATACCGGCAGTTGCAGATGCACAGTTGTTTGAGATACCTGCGTTTGTCCAGGTGCAAGTTGCGCCGCCAACAGTAAGTGTGGTTGTTGCATTAATTC
>CALMHE010000180.1 GCA_937863865.1 uncultured Anaerolineaceae bacterium
GATCTGGCGCTGGTTGATGAACCCCGCCCAGGGCGAGCGGATGAGTGGTTTCAATATCCTGTTTGATAAATTGGGATTGGATTTTTTAATCAATAACTGGTATACCACCCCCGTTTGGGGGATCGCTTTCCTTGCCATCCCTGCCATCTGGCAAATGTCCGGTTATGTGATGGCTCTCTATCTCAGTGGATTGCGTTCCATTCCCCAGGAATTACGTGAGGCAGCCCGGGTGGATGGCGCGACCGAAGTGCAAATATATCGCCACATTATTTTGCCCCTGATCCGTCCCATAACATTAAGCGCCATGATCATCCTTGGGCATATCTCATTGAAAGTATTTGACCTGATCATCGCAACCGCGGGTAAACAACTTCAGCTGGATGTCCCCGCTATTTATATGTGGCAGATAACCTTTGATGGTCATTTTTATGGACGTGGTGCGGCTATCAGTATTTTGCTATTGTTGAGTGTCGCTGTACTGGTCATACCTTACCTGCGTTACAGCCTGAAGACGGAGGAAAGCCTATGAACCGCTCACGGACGCGTTACCTCTTGTATCTGCCGCTCGTTGCCGTCTTCATATTTTATTTGGTGCCTCTATATGTGATGCTGGTGACCGGGTTTAAAAGCTTTGAAGAGATCAGCCTGCAAACCATGTGGAACCTGCCCACGAGTGGTGTACACTTTGATAATTTCATCGAAGCTTTCAATAAACTGGCGCCTTATTTTAAAAACAGCATCATGATGGTGGTGCCGGCTGCGATCATCTCCTCCATTTTGGGCTCCCTCAATGGATACATTCTCTCCAAATGGAAATTCCGCGGCGCTGATGTCATCTTTCCATTGATCCTGTTTGGAATGTTCATTCCTTACCAATCGATCCTGATTCCACTCGTACAGTTCATGAAATCCATCAACCTGTACGGCGGTCTGAATGGCTTAATCCTGACCCATGTGATCTATGGCATACCCATCACCACCCTCACCTTCCGCAACTACTATGCAACCATACCCAAGGAACTGCTGGAAGCTGCCCGCATAGACGGTGCTGACCTTCTGGGCATCTATTGGAAAATCATGATTCCCATCTCACTGCCCAGTTTCGTTGTGGTTCTGATCTGGCAATTTACTTCCGCCTGGAATGATTTCATTTTCGCGGTGGTGCTGACCGGATCGCAGAGTTGGCCGGTAACGGTGGCACTGAATAATATGGCAGGCTCACAGATCATCTCCTGGAATGTACAGATGGCAGGATCATTCCTGGCTGCCCTGCCCACCCTGTTGATCTACATTTTCCTGGGTAATTACTTCCTGAGAGGTCTGATGGCAGGTGCCTTGAAAGGATAACCAGGATTGTTGGTGTTTATCCCATATCAACCCCCCGCTGTGGTCAATGGGGGGTTGATGATTATTTAATATTTACTCCACCTGTTTAAGAAAATTGGTCAGAAACATGGTGGCATCACCAATCAACAGTCCGGCACGACGGGCATCATCCACCGGTGTGCGGAAACGGATGCTGAGCGTGCCCCCCAACCAACTGACCTCCGCCACATCCATCAAACCAGCCAGCTTGGGCATATGTTCGGTGAATTTCAACAGGAGTTCCTCCTGGTCCTGAACAGAGGTTACGAGCGGCAGAAAAAGCCTGAATTCCTGATCGGCATACCACAGGCGTTGTTCCACAAGGTCAAATCCCTCAAGCTCTGGCAAATTTTGAGAAGAATCCACGTACCTTAATACAAATTGCATGACAGGATGGCCGCGGTTTGGTTTCCAGCGTACATAAAACCCGGAAACAAAGGTTTTTTCGTATACTGTACTTTTATCCCAAAAACCCACTCTCAGGATTCCACCCGGGAGTGGGATTTGCAGAACCTGCCTGCCGGATGTCATGGTGGTCAGTTCCCCGCCACGGCGCCGCCGTAATTCCAGCATGACCTCATCATTAGAGGTGTGGTGGCGGCGCAACAATAAGATTAAACCAATAATGGATCCCAGAATGATAATTCCGATTACGATGATGATAATGATTTCCATCACAGACAATGTCGGCATTGTTGAACCTCCCGTGCCACGTTGAATATGAGAACAACGTTAATAAAAATCAATAATAATGATTGTAGCATATACCAAAACAAAAAGCACCCATTAAATACTCGTTCAGTTTAGGAATTCTTCATTTTCCCAGCACCAAAACCCTTGTCAAGAATGAAAAAGTGATATAATAAATTCACCCTGTATGGGTTTGTGTGTAAACCGCCAGACCAAACATAGGCTGGCGGGTTTTTTGTTAAATCCGTGTCAACGCGGACGAGGAGATATTAGAAGTAATGGAATCAAAGCTCTACGTAGGTAATTTATCGTACAGCACCACCGAGGAGGGCTTGCGAGCCCTTTTTGCAGAAGCTGGAACAGTTACTTCGGTGGAAATCATCAAGGATCGCATGACGGGTCAATCGAAAGGTTTTGCCTTTGTCCAGATGAGCACCGCAGGCGAAGCCGAAGCTGCCATTCAAAAATTCAATGGCTACAAACTGGATAATCGGGAATTGCGCGTCAATATTGCCCGCCCCAAGGAGGAAGGTGGACGCGGCGGTTTTGGTGGCGGCTCCCGACGCCCAGGTCAGGGTGGCGGGTTTGGTCGTGGCACTGGCAGCCGGGATGACCGGCACAGTGGTGGCGGACAACGCCGTTATTAATTCTTTTTGTTCATATCAGGAGTTATGGAAATGTCGGATCGTATCGTAGGTACTGTCAAGTGGTTCAATAAAGACAAGGGCTTTGGCTTCATCGCTCAGGAAAATGGACCGGATGTATTTGTTCACTTCTCTGCCATTCAGGCGGCTGGTTTCCGCACCCTGGAAGAAGGTCAGAAAGTGGAATTCTCCATCGAAAAAGGCCCCAAGGGTCTTCAGGCTGCCAACGTGGTTGTTCTGTAAGAGATACTGGAGCGTAATATCGAACCCCGCCATTACGACTGGCGGGGTTTTTTTATTGTTAATCCATTGGTAAAAAGTGACTTTTCAGGTGGGATCGGGGTTTTTACATATTGTTTTTTTGACCGAAGCCGCCCTCCCACAAATAATCCTTTTCAAAGAGATCCTTGATGATTTTTCTTAATCACCTGCCACTCCCTCGCCAATAGCGCAAACCAGACTTCGTCAATATACCGTCCATTAAACCACAAGCTCTCCAGGAATTCCCCCTCCAACCGAAATCCAGTCTGTTCCAGAACACGAATGGCGCCTACATTTGCCGGATCGACATTGGCACGGACACGGTGCAGGTCCAATTCATCAAAAAGGTATTCCACCAACCGGTGTGTGGCTTCTTTTCCAAAACCATGCTGCCAGGCATGCCGCGCCAGTGTCAAGCCAATCTCAGCCTGGCGGGGGTCATTCCCCAGAATGTAAAATGCACAATCACCAATCATTTCACCATTATCCAGCCTGACAATGGCAGCCTCATACCACTCATCCGGGGTGCAGGGAGCGGCTTTTGCCATTTTTGACACCAACTCCTCCGCCCTTTCACGCGTATAGGGCATTGTCCATCCCTGGTAGCGCGCCACTTCAGGGTCAGAGCGATAGCTGAGGAATGTCTCCAAATCTGATTCAAGAAACGGGCGAAGTATCAATCTGGGGGTATGCAGCGGGAAAGGCATGAAAAACCTCCATCGTTAACACATCATGAATCTCATCAATGATGAACCATCCAGTGATAATCATGCACTTTCAGGAATTAACTGGAACTGTCTTGAAGGTATATAAAATTGTACCACTATCACTCCAAGTAACAATAAATTCTCCCCGTCTTGAGAATCATGGCGGGGAGAATAATTCATCATGGATTATTCATCAATCATTCCCCATCGTTTGGCACGTTGAGTATCATCCATATCCAATCCCAGAGTTCCACCGGGATTCATCACATTGTTGGGATCAAAATGATTTTTAAGGGCACGGATCACGTCCATGCATTCCCTGCTGATTTGCTCCTCCAGCCAGGGGGCGGTTTGTTTGCCAATCCCGTGATGATGACTCATCGCCGCCCCTGAACGTTGAATTGCCTCCAGAACACCATACTGAAGCTTGAGATATTCATTGATATCCGTGATATGTGCAATAAATATGAAGTACAGGTTGGTACCCTGCGGGTAGGTGTGTGACATGTGAGTCATACAGATGGTCTTTGGTCGGCTTTTGATAAAACCGCGCACTGCGGCATGCACCTGCGGTACCTGCTCCCAGGTGACTGCACACTCCAGCGTATCAATCAGGATGCCAAAATCCATCAAATCCTCGCGCATATACGGATCCGTAAAGCGGGTCTTCTCCCAACGTTGGGTAACCCGGAAAGGTGACAGGGGAAAAGCCTGATGCCTGCAGCTGATGGCTGCAATTTTCTGCGCCACCAGGCGGGTGTAGCCGGCATCACCATCCACCGAACCCAAAAGGAGGCACCGCTGCATGGGTTGATAATCCAATATTTTTAGAACAGTATCAGCCGGCGATCCATGGATGTGATACATCCGCATCGCCACATCCGTCTCCTCGGGATCCGAAAGCCGGAATACCGAGGGCAAGCCAAATTCTCCCTGCATCACCTCCCGCATGACCGTCTGACCTTCCTCCCAGGTGCGGAACAGATAGGCGAAACGCCGGGTATTTTCCGGCATATGCCGGAAAATACCCGGCGTTTCGCCTATCTGTTCCGCACCTGGGAGGAAGGTCAGACGGTC
>CALMHE010000181.1 GCA_937863865.1 uncultured Anaerolineaceae bacterium
CATGCCACCACCTGCGGAAGACAGCCGATCGCGAAGGTGGCCGCGACTTCCGCCTTGTCGCAGCCGGCGCGGACGACGCCGGCATCGGCACGGTCGCCGAGCGCCAGCGCCAGCGCGTCGATCAGGATCGATTTGCCGGCACCGGTTTCACCGGTCATGGTCGTCAGACCGGAGTGGAAATCCAGCTCCAGCCGGTCAATGATGGCGAAATTTTCGATGCGCAGTTCGGAAATCATAAGTGATTAACGGATTTGAATGCCGGAAAGCCGATAATACAATGTGCTGACCACCAGGGAGGTGTACACAACCTGCCAGATGAGCGGCAAAATGTAATTAAACGATAGGGGATATCCATTGCCCACAGCAATAAATATTGGAAGGATCATCAATATAATCCGCGGCAGGCTGCCCAACCCGGCAGCCAGTGCGGAGAGCTTAAACAATGCCGCTGAACGACGCCGTTTGGTCACCCAGCCGACCGCCAGGGCGATCAACACACCAACGATGGGTGCCACAAAAATGGTGAAGAAACCCAGCACGCTGGCAAAGCTGCCCAGCCAGGAAAGCACACCTGCCGTCACGAAAGCCAGCGGATAATCCCGGGGGATGGCGGTTTCATATACCTTTTGCTGACCACGCACACACTCCCGGCAGCGATAGCCCACCGGTGTTTTGATGGCGCATTGGCTGCAGATTGGCTTGCCGCAGCGATTGCATCGGAGTAATGTCTCCCGGTTGGGATGATTGGCACAGTACAATGTGGCGGGAGCGGGTTCAGTCATGTTTAATCACCTGCGGATGGATTTTGTTCCATGTATTTGGTAATATTTCGATAAAAATAACCGGCGTCTTCAAATCGAACAAACCGGGCGGAATATTCATCCGTCTGAACACGAACCGTGTCACCTTCAGAAAGCGGCTGGGGCGCCTGCCCGTCTCCACTCATCACCGCATCATGGCTGTTCGCCTGGACGCCGATGCTGACCCGCGCTCCTTCAGCCAGGACAATGGCACGATCCAATGAAAGATGCGGTGCAACCGGAACGATGACAATGTTGCGCATTTCCGGCGGCAGGATGGGTCCACCGGCTGCCAGTGCATAGGCGGATGATCCGGTGGGTGTGGCTGCAATCAACCCATCTGCAACGTAGCGGGTGAGCAGGAAGCCATCCACCCAGGCTTTGAGCCGCAGGGGGCGCACCACCGACCCGCGGCAAACAACGACATCATTCAACACCCGCCAGACCCCGACACATTCCTCGTTACTCCAGTGTTCCACGCGCAGCATCATGCGATTTTCAAGATTGTATTCACCGTTCAGGAGCGGGTCGAGATGATCCATGATGTCATCATGTGATATTTCGGTCAGAAAGCCAAAATGTCCCATATTAACGCCAAAAATGGGAATTCCAGCCGGAGCGCTGATGTGACTGGCGCGCAGCATGGTGCCGTCACCGCCCAGGGCAATCATCATGTCAAATTCCCCCGCAAGCACTCGCTGCCTGGCGGTTTCATCGTTGAGTGGCGCATTATGAGCGTTTATCCCCCGCCGGTTCAACTCCTGCATGAGAATCGCCCCCTCCAGGGCTGCATGGGGCTGCGCTGGATGGGTGACAATTACGATGGAACAGGGAGGGGATACAGGCTTTTGCATACCCTATCATTATACCAAACCGCCAATGCTCCAATAGTGAATTGAAATTTCCCGAATTAACGTATTCAAAAAAGTTCCCTCTTGACAAATTAGAATGTTTGTTCTATTATATGCATACC
>CALMHE010000182.1 GCA_937863865.1 uncultured Anaerolineaceae bacterium
ATATCCGTATATCCCTCCCGATAAAAAACATCCATTATTTTTGCGTTTTGCAGGAAAGTTCCCCTTACTGTAACGGATTTTTGATTATCCAGGACAGACCCAAATATCAGGTAAGGAGATATATCAGCTGCAGAAAAGGCGTTTTGAAACAAGTAAGTGTTTTGTGATTGCTCATCATGGACAACATTTGGAATCATGACGTCCCCAAGAACACCATTCAACGTTGCGGCTTTTCCCATCACATAGACGCCAAGCATCGAATTGGCATGCTCAGCAATTTTTGAAAGGATATTATAAGCAGCAAGCCCCAGGGGGTAGTCTACGTTTATAATGATAGCGTTTGATTTGTTAAGATCAGTCGTGTGATCGGGCGTTTCAAGAATGGTATTCAGGATTAAGCGGGGATCGGCTGATTGTAAATTGAGCTTATGAATTTCAATGATTTGGGCTTCAACATCAAAAGAATGTTGACTTGGAATGCGATGGATGCCACGTTGCCTCTCAAATTCGTACAGAGTTGTGACATCGTTCGGATATGCCTGTTGATATTTCTTAAGGATGTAGTATAAAAAATTTTCCATGCTGGATGGCGCATTCCCCGATTGGATTTTCTTCCATTCAGAGAACAATTCCTGATTCGAAGATCCCGCCAGAAAATTTTCCAATACCGGGCGCTGGTGAAGGGCATATCCAGAGAGTAAATTCACGATGCTGTGAGTGTTGCTGGAAAGAAAATAGACTGGGTGGTTCAGAATATCGGGGAAGTAATATTCAATATTGTCCCACCAAATGCGTGTAGCCCTCCAGTAGTCTGCAAGGGACCCTCCCAATAACCGTATACGAAAGTTGCAACGATGGTTGGTTAAATTGAGAAGGTAATTGGAGGCTTTTTCGTCGGATTTATCTGAGGGTAGATCCGATGCAATTGCCCACGCTGACCACAGGCGCGAGAAATCTTCATTGGTGATGTGCAAAAATCCAGCAAGAACGCCCATGGCTTTTTTATCGCCCATCCCGGCATGATGAATGATGTCCAATGGGCAATCTGATAGCAATTCGTGAATTTTATTCCACTCAATTTGGAATGCAGTTAATGCAGGAATTACGTCATCAATATCAGACCGGCTGGCGATAAAACATGCCAGCGTGTCCTTGCCGTTATAAAAACATCTCCTGCGTCTGGCAGTTGCAGAGACCGGGTTCCATGATTCAACGGCTGGATATCCATGGCGAGCAAATACATCCTGGCTTTGCCCAAGGATAATGGACCTGGCGGATGCCACACATGCAGGAAGGCGTAAAAGAGAATAAATAAATGCTGAGGGATCGGGTTGATCCTGGTTTGCCAACGGATGCAGTAATGAGTTCATGCTTGCATGAACTTCCTCCAATGCCCGGATTTGAACTTCTGCAGTTGTTCTCAGGAGGGAGTACATCGTTCTGAGATAAAGATCGATTTCTTCATTTGCGGTTGTTGGAACTGTTCTTTCCATAGTTTGGTTCCTGCATTTTTAATTATTATAATCTCTCACCCAGTCAACAATCAAAGGCTGGTCTTCACACCAGCCTTTGATTGTTGGTTTTCATGTTTTATTCTGTATGGACAAAATTATCCATCAATCGAAAACGCCCACTTGTCGATTGTTCGATCCCAAGTATAAAGCTCGCTTGGTGCAAACCAGAGGTTGATTTCGAATTCAGCAGTATCGAGCGCGTCGCTTGCATGGGTGAGATTTCGGTTGACCTCCAAACCAAAATCATGACGGACTGATCCGGGTGCTGCTTCGATTGGACGAGTGCATCCCATTGTCTGGCGAACAGCTGCAATTGCATTGGGTCCTTCCCAAACCATTGCCATTACCGGAGATGCTGTAATATATTGCAGAAGACCATCATAAAAAGATTTTCCTTTATGGATGGCGTAATGTGTTTCCGCCAACTCCAAGGGCACCTGGATGAACTTGGCGGCAATCAACTTAAGACCGCGCCGTTCCAACCTGGTAATAATATCTCCGATTAACCCTCGTTGCACACCATCCGGCTTGATCATTACAAATGTTCGCTCCAATGTGAACCTCCAAGAATTTGTTATCGAATTAAATCTTCTGCCTTGGAGTATGCATCCAGGGCTTCCTGTAACATGTTATTCTTTGCGAAAGCATCTCCCAGGGTTTGCCAGATACTGATGTCAACCGGATACCGATATGT
>CALMHE010000183.1 GCA_937863865.1 uncultured Anaerolineaceae bacterium
TTTCTTGCCTATGCGCAATCCGCATCCTTTATGGATTACCTTTATAACAAATTTGGCAGCCCGGGTATTAATCGTCTGATCAATGTTTATAAAAATGGGTTGGGGTGTGAGGAGGGTTTTAAAACCGCTCTGGGATTCTCATTGTCTGATTTGGAGACCCAATGGAAGCAGGAATCACTAGGGATGGATATGGCAGGTTTGGCGTGGCGAAACCTGGGACCGTATATATTCCTGGCATTAATTATTCTCATCCCTGCATTTCTTGTTGGAGCTTTTTTCTTAAGAAAGTCATGATTGGTTGATTTTCTGGAGTAATGAATGAGTGAATCGCAATCAACCCGTCTGCATGCTACTGTTGTCGGTGACGTACAGGGTGTGGGCTTCAGAGCATTTGTCCTTAATACTGCCCAAGCCATGAATTTAACCGGTTGGGTGCGCAACACCTATACCGGCAATGTGGAAGTAGTCGCTGAGGGTTCTCATCCCATATTGGAACGCCTTGTCGATGTACTCCGAAAAGGTCCCCGGTCAGCTTATGTGGATAATGTCATTGTGGAATGGGAAAAAGCTACTGGCGAATTCAGGGAGTTTTCAGTAACGAGAACTGTCTGAGAAACAAATATATTGTCTTTTTACTCTTCACCAGCCAGCAAACGTGCCTTCTTCCAGGGTGGCAGATTGGTTTCGTCGGCGATGATCCCGCGTAATTCATAGATCTGATCCCTTAAAGCTGCAGCCCGCTCGAACTCCAATTCCTTTGCTGCCTGCTTCATTTCCTTTTCAAGTTCAATGATCACCCGTTGTAATTCACGCACCGGCAAACCTTCCGGTCCCCGCCTGCCAGTCTGATATTGACCACGAGGTTCAGCAACTTCCTGACTCAAAGTTAATTTCTCAGTTAAATCATGAACAGCCTTGACAATGCTGACTGGTTGTATTCCGTGAGCTTCATTATAAGCAACCTGTTTCGCCCGGCGTCGATTCGTCTCTTCAATGGCAAATTTCATCGAGTCAGTCATTCGATCTGCATACATGATCACCTTGCCATGCAGATGGCGGGCTGCCCTGCCAATGGTTTGAACCAGCGCAGTTGAAGACCGTAAGAAACCTTCCTTGTCTGCATCAAGAATGGCAACCAAGGATACCTCCGGCAGGTCCAAACCCTCTCTTAACAGGTTGATGCCCACCACCACATCAAACACCCCCAAACGTAAATCTCTCAGGATCCCCACCCGTTCGATGGTTTCCACCTCTGAATGTAGATAGTGGACCTTGATGCCCAGTTCCATCAGGTAAGCGGATAAATCCTCTGCCATTCGTTTGGTCAGCGTCGTGACGAGAACCCTCTCGCCAACTTCCACTCTGCTGCGGATTTCACCGACAAGGTCATCCACCTGTCCCCGGGTGGGGCGCAATTCGACCTCCGGATCCACCAGACCTGTTGGACGGATGATTTGTTCAACAACCTGATCTGCCCGATTAAGTTCGTAAGGACCGGGCGTCGCACTGGTATAGACTGTATACCCCATGTGAGTTTCAAATTCATCGAATTTAAGCGGTCGGTTGTCCAAGGCAGAAGGTAATCGGAAACCATAATCCACCAGTGTCTGCTTGCGGGAACGATCTCCGTTATACATCCCTCGAACCTGTGGAATGGTCATATGTGATTCATCAATGATCAGTAAATATTCACTGGGCAGGTAATCGATTAATGTCCAAGGGGCAGACCCTTCCGGACGCTGGTCCAGATGACGTGAGTAATTCTCAATCCCTGAACAGTACCCGACTTCACGTAACATTTCCAGGTCATAGCGGGCGCGTTGTTCCAATCGTTGTGCTTCCAACAATTTCCCTTCTGAGCGAAACTTACCAAGCTGCTCATCCAATTCGATATCAATATCAATCAATGCCTGTTTGAGTTTGTCTTCCTGGGCGATATAGTGTTTGGCTGGGTAAATGAAGATCTCTCCGGGTTCCTCATACACTTCTCCTGTCACCGGGTTGAGGATCATCAGTCTTTCCACTTCATCTCCGAAAAAAATAATCCGGTAGACTTTTTTATCTTCGTATGCCGGGTAAACCTCCAGGGTATCCCCACGTACTCGAAAGATTCCCGGTTTCAACTCAATATCATTGCGTTGATACTGACTTTCCACCAGTTGACGTAACAATGCATTTCGCCGGTAGATTTCTCCAACTGTCAGATGAAGAACCACCCGTCCATATACTTCGGGACTGCCCAGACCATAAATACACGATACTGACGCAACAATAATGACATCCCGTCTGGACATGAGAGAGGTGGTGGCTGCCAGTCGCAATCGTTCTATTTCTTCATTGATATCCGTCTCTTTTTCTATATACAAATCATGTTTAGGAACGTAGGCTTCCGGTTGGTAGTAATCGTAGTAGGAGACAAAATAGGAAACAGCGTTATCGGGAAAGAATTCAGCAAACTCAGCATATAGCTGGGCGGCAAGTGTCTTGTTATGTGCCATCACCAACGCAGGCATCTGTAATTCCTGGATGATATTGGCAATGGTAAATTTACTATCACAGTAGATTTCGATAGCCCGATGAACACAAGCGTTAATCCAACTATCACATTCCCTACTGAAAACCCAACTTCTATTGCTTTTGCAAGCGGTGCTTGGACAGATGAGGATACTTACGTAGCTACATATAACGTAACAAGCGATGGCTTGGTACTAAGCGATATAGACATAAGAGTTACCGGCGCTAAAGACTTGGCTGGAAATGTGATGACTCAAAAAGATGTTACTGACGCATTTAGCATTAATTTGAATGTGCCAACTCTTACAGCAGTAGGAATTGCCGCCGCTCCTAGCGGAAGCTACGCAAAGACGGGCGACGTTGTTACTTTAACATTCACCGGCTCGGTAGCGCTAAAAG
>CALMHE010000184.1 GCA_937863865.1 uncultured Anaerolineaceae bacterium
TCCTTGATCAGGTCCTGGAAGGAACGGGTGATCCGGTTTTGCCCGGCATTTCCCCGCCAACTGTACCCCGATCCGGTTTGTGAAATCATCATTCCATAATCGCTATTACTGATGACGTTTCCCCAGGGGCGGGGTGTGATGGGCGTTGTGATGATATATTCTTTCCCGTCGTCCGAAAAATAACCGTAAGAGCTTTTAAATTTCATGCGGTCTGTCCTCTGGGTGGGAAGGTCGTATTGATCTGGATTTAATGGTTCGGATGTGAAAAGGCGAAAATATGAAACGTTTCACTAATCTTGAAATAATAAAATGAGATTGCTCTCAAATTTTGATATTTAAATTATGACATTATTTTTAAAAAAGTCAAGAGGACATTTTTGAAATCATTGTACAAAACGGGTTTTCTGAACGGGATAATCCCGGGATACAATAAAATCAATCCTCACCGGCAGCCATCGGATTGCCAGGAGGATTGATTTTGGTCAATCAGATAAAACGAGTTATTTTAACAGGAAGGATCCTTCGAGGGAGGCTTTGCAGTCATTGCCAATCCAAACCTTGAATGCACCGGGTTCCAAAACCCAATTGCCGCCAGCCCCGTAATAGGACATCTCATCCGGTCCAAGGGTGAACTCCACCCGGCGGGATTCGCCCGGCTGGAGGGCAATCCGCTGGAAGCCCTTCAATTCTCGTTCCGGGCGAGTTCTGCGGGAGACACAATCCTGCAGATAACACTGGACAACTTCCTCACCCTTGCATTCCCCCGTATTGGTTACAGTGACCGATACATTTACAGACGCGCCAGCCGGGATTTCCACAGGCTCAACAACCAGGTCGGTGATTTCAAACCGGGTGTAGCTGAGCCCAAAGCCGAATGGAAACAGCGGCTCCACGGGCATATCCAGGTAGCGGGGATGATCCCTTCCCGTACTTTTGTGATTGTAATGAACAGGTATCTGTCCCTCACCGCGCGGGAAGGTAACCGGCAGTTTTCCGGCAGGGTTCACTTTTCCCAGCAGGATATCCACCGCCGCGGCTGCTCCCATGCTGCCCGGGTGCCAGGCATACAGCAGGGCATCGGCATGGGGAAGGATGCGGGTGAGGGTGACCGGACGACCGGCGAACACCAGTACCGCCAGCGGCTTTCCCATCCCGGCAACCGCCTGAGCCAGTTCCTCCTGCCCGGCAGGCAGGTTCAAGGAAGCAATGGAATTGTATTCCCCGTTCCTGGCGTTGGATTCCCCCAGTGCCAGCAGGACAATATCTGCTTCAGCGGCAATCATAATCATTTCATCCGTCAGTCCGTTGGGGGCAGTCAGGATTTCGACATCCGGGCAGGAAGCCCGCAGGGCTTCCTCCAATGTTTGGGGCTCATCAGCCAGGACATCATTGACCCAGGTTCCCAGCAAGGCACGGCGTTGGTTGACAAAAGGTCCAATTAACGCAATCCGTCGCACATCCCCGGGCAGGGGAAGGATACCGTTGTTTTTCAGCAAAACCATGCTGCGGGCTGTTACCTCCCGGGCGGCGGCATGGTAAGCTGAAAGATCCCGAATCTCGAGGGACTTTTGAACATCCGCATAGGGATGATCAAACAGACCTAATTGAAATTTTTGGGTAAGGATCCGCCGGACGGCATCATCCAGCCGTTCCATGGAGATGATTCCTTCCATCACCAGGTCCGCCAGGTGATGAGCATAGCATTCGGTGACCATTTCCATATCCACAC
>CALMHE010000185.1 GCA_937863865.1 uncultured Anaerolineaceae bacterium
GTCCTCCAGCAGTGCCATTGTGCGGTTCTGGATCACCTGGGTCTCCGGCTCGGAAGCGGCGGAGGGACCCTGGTAGGTTTCAGCACAAGGGGAAGGGTCTGCGCCGCCCCATTTGAAGGAGTGATTGCGGTTTAAATCAGTCCCGTAATTCGGGAAGGAGGTACATCCGTCATCATTATCGGTATTCTTGCGCCACAACTGCCCACTCTCGGCAAACTTGCGCCCGTCCGGATTGGTCAGTGGCACAATATGAATCCGGTTATGATCCAGCAGCCAGGTGATGTCAGGATTCGTGCCGTAACCGGCAGCCAGATATTCCGCCAAACGGGTGGCGGTCTCGGTGGTCACATACTCGCGGGCGTGGATCTCCGCCATCAGGAAAAAGACCGGCTTGCCCGCCGTTCCCGTGGCTTCATTGGTAAGCATGATTTCGAAAATATCATAGCCCGCCGGTCCGCCGGGGGTCACCTTATCCCAGCTGTCCCCGATATCCGTGATGGTCACCAGACCGGGGTAATTGGTGTTGAGGGTCTGCAGGGCGGCATAGGTCTCCTCCACCGTGCGGTAGCAGAGGTAACCGGGGATGCCGTTAATCTGCCCGGGAAGCGCCTGGCGCGGGGTGTTCACCTCGATTGTTTTCGCCTGGTCAATCTCCACCCGGTAGCCCTGTCGGGGGTAAAGCACAAGGTCTGCCTGGCGGATCAACGCCACCAGATAGCCCTCCTGGTGATGTACCTCCCAGACATCCAGCCGGGCTGCCAGCTCATTCAACTGGTCGGTGCTGGTAAAGTGGATGCGCACCACCACCCTTTCAGGTGATGCGTCCTCCGCCTGAACCGCAACCGGATTAAACAGACCGGCGATCAGGGTTAAAACGAGTATAACCAGGAAGGTTTGAAGAAGAATCTTGTAACGCATGTTGGCTCCTTCAATCAGTGGGGTGGGTTAATTTAATTCATCAGGTGTAAACCGGACCTCCTCCTTGCCAGTGAGTTTTTCTTCGACTTTGCGGGTGATCAGATCGAGGTGGCGGGTATGCGCCACGTAGTCCAGGTCATCCGCGGGCACAGTGAGCACCGGGCAGAGAGTGAAACCGTTGATCCAGCTTTCGTACTGGGAATTTAATTGTTCCAGGTAGCCTGCGGGGATGGCGCGCTCGTAGTTGCGGTCGCGCAGTGCAATGCGGCTGCGCAGGGTGGCAACCGAAGCGCGCAGGTAGATGAGCAGATCAGGCTGGGGGAGGGAATCCGCCAGAGCCTGGTAAAGCGTGTGGTAGGTGTTCCAGTCACGACCGGACATGGAGCCCTGCAAAAAGAGGTTGTGGGCAAAGATTTCAGCATCCTCATAAATGCTGCGGTCCATGATCACCGAGGCTTGGGTGCGCGCCAGCTCCTGGTGAATGCGAAGGCGGTGGGTGAGGAAGAAAATCTGGGAATGGAATGCCCACGCCTGCATGTCCGCATAAAAGTCGGGCAGGTAGGGGTTTTGCGTGACGGGTTCGTAGAAAGGCTGCCAGCCGAGCCTTTGGCAGAGCAGGGAAACCAGGGTGGATTTACCCACCCCAATGTTCCCGGCAACGGCGATAAATTTTTTCATGTTGTGCCTGTTGGGAAGATGTTGCAGGTATCTTATCATAAAACGGCTGGAGGCAGGCAATTTCCAAGGTCACAATTTGTGAATATCCATCAGGATTACAGGGTGCGGTCTGTTTTCAACCGCACCAAATTGCCGTAGGGTGCGGTCTGTTTATGACCGCATCAGCTCGTAAACCAATTCAAATGGTGCGGTTAAAGTACAACCGCACCCTACAATTTAAATTTCACAGATTGCAGTCCGTCTGCGCTCCCACAGCCTGCATAGGGTGCGGTCTGTTTTCGACCGCACCAACCTGAAAATCAACACAAATGGTGCGAGTAACGTACAACCGCACCCTACAATGTAAATATCACAGATTGTGGTCTGTTTGCGACCGCACCATCTCCACATGGCGCGATTGGGTTGTGAACTCATACGGCAATCACTGCCGATACAACTCCCATGGATAAATCATCCATTCCCCGGGTTCACCATAAAGGCTGACCACCCGCGAGGGGGTATGGATGTCAAGCTCATCCACCTGCCAGAACGAACGGAAGGCTGCCGGAACTGACCTTGGGAATTGTTTTTTCACTTCAATCAACAGGGGTCCTCCAGGTCGTTTTAGGACAAAATCCACTTCTTTTTTATCCGCAGTCCGCCAATGTGTGACTGCCTCCCTGCCTGCCAGTTTAACCAATTCAGCAAACACGCTGGTTTCAAATACGGATCCAAGGATTTCTGTTTGCAGTTGTTTCAACCAAAGTACCTGCATTAAACCCGTATCATAAAAGAAAACCTTGGGTGTTTTTGTCACCTCGGCGCGGATGTTGCGGCTGTACGGACGCACCAGCTGAATGATATAGGTTTGTTCCAATAAAAACAGATATCGTTCCACTGTCTGGCGTGCAATCCCGCAAGTGTTGCTTAATTCCGAGATGTTCAACAAATTACCGCTCTGCGACGCCAGCACTTCCAGCAGGTTGTTAAAACGGCTGATATCCTTGATCTCAGCCATATCGCGGATGTCCTTCCGGATGTAGGTGTCGATGATCTGTTGAAGATATTTTTCCTTCCGATCCACTTCCGGTGTAAGCACAATTTTGGGATACCCCCCATACAGGGAATATTCCAGAAACAGGGACCGCAGGGTTTCATTTTTTATTGCCGTTTGTGGAATATCGGGGTCAAACGGAATTTGTTTAAAGATCAGCATTTCCTGAAATGAGAGTGGGAAGATTTCAAAATTAACTGTCCGTCCCACCAGGGAATCCTTGAACTTGCTTTTCATCTCAAAGCTGGAGGAACCGGAGACGATCAGTTTCAAATAACGGTGATGGTCGGCAATCAACTTCATAAAAGAGGATGGCTCCGCCAGATATTGGATTTCATCCACGAAGATGAATAATTTTTGATGGGATGAAACCAGTTCCTGCAGATTGTAACCTTCGCCTCGCAGATAATTCAAAAATTCATCCACACCCTTGTCCAGCAAGGCAACAAAGCGGCTGTCCTCAAGGTCAATATAGAGTGTCTTTTCACCGGCAGCATCCAGCTCGTTTTGAATGTACTGGATGATGGAGGTTTTTCCCACCTGGCGCGCCCCATGGATGACGATCACATCGTCAGTCTGGATGTACCTGGATATATTCTGCAAAACGGTTCGCTTGAATAATCCTGCCGCCATCGTCCCTCTCCCGGGTGATTTTCGTTATAAACCATTATAGTGTCAATAATTTGTAAAGTCAATATTACAAATTATTGCATATAATGTAAAGTGTGTTTTACAATTGTTTGGTTTATTGACAGGGTGCAGTCCGTATGTGACCGCACCAACCTGAAAAACAATTCATATGGTGCGGTTAATATACAACCGCACCCTATAATTAATTAACCTGATTAATCCTGGCTTGTCCACCCATTCCACAAACTATTTAACAGCTTCCAGGATGAATCTCGCCAGCTCATCCTTCAACTTTTCCAGTGAGGGCTGGTGGATGTACATCATGTGCCCGGCTTCGTAATAACTCATCGTTATGTTGCCGCGCAAACTTTCATCCAGCCCCAGGTGATTGAAGGTGTACTCCGTCGCCAGGTATGGGGTGGCAAGGTCGTAATAGCCGTTCGCAACATGCACTTTCAGGGCAGGGTTCTGGTGCATCGCCCTGCGCAGCGTATCCGCCACCTCCACGTAACGGTTCTCATGCTCGGCATAGCTCCAGGGCCACACCCGACCGTTGATGATCTCGTATGGCAGGTCGCTCTCAAAGTTCAGCTCCCTCCGCACGTAATCATACAGCGCAGCTGTATATGAACCCTGGATGGCTGCATAACTGGGATCAAATTCGAACTGACCGCCGATTGCCAGGCGGTCCATGCCCGCAAAGCGGCTGTCCAGACGCCCGATGGTGCGGTTTTCGGAGCGGCGCAGCTCCTTGCAAAAGCGGATATGTTCGATGCGCAGGTCGGTTTGTTCCAGATATTCGGCTGACAGACCGGTGAGCCGCGCCAGCTTGCGCACTACCGCTTTGCGGCGGCTGGCGGGCATGGCGCTCCCCTGATGCAGAGCCAGCGCATAATCCCCGTTGGCAAACTCTTCCGATTCGCGGAGGGCGGCATGCAAATCCGCCTGCAGATCCCCTGCCAGCCGGTGATGGAACCATGCCGCAGCCGTGTAAGCGGGCAGGTAGAGAATATATGGCAGGTCGTTGCCATTATCAAATTCCAGGGTCTGGAAATTCAACACCGCCGAGATGAGCATGATGCCGTTCAGGTACATGCCGTGGCGCTCCTGCAAATAGCCCGACAGACCGGCGGCGCGGGTGGTGCCGTAAGACTCGCCCGCCAAAAATTTGGGCGATGCCCAGCGCTGGTAGCGGTTGGTGTACAGGCGGATGAAATCGCCCACCACCTCGATATCCCGTTTGAAGCCGTGGAAGGGTCTGGCTTTTTCACCCACCACGGGGCGGCTAAAACCGGTGCTGACCGGGTCGATAAAAACCAGGTCGGTCACATCCAGGATGGACTGGGCATTGTCGATCACCTGGAAGGGCGGCGGGGGCGGGGTCAGACCGTCCTCTCCCAGCCAGACACGCCGCGGACCCAGCGCGCCCATGTGCAGCCAGACGGACGACGAACCCGGTCCCCCGTTGAAGGCAAAGGTGATCGGTCGGGTGGCAGGATCCTTCACGCCTTCCCGGGTGTAGGCAGTGAAAAAAATTGAAGCGCGCGGTTTTTCCCCCTCGGATTCGCCGGCATTTTCACCGGTTTTTTCAGCTTCCTCCTTGAGGACGATGGTGCCGCAGGCGGCGGTGTAAGTAATGGGCGTGCCGTTGATGGTAGTCTCGTGCCGGGTGATCAGGATGCGGTCCGCCGGCTCCGGTCGGGTTTCAGCTTCGGGCTTGGTTTTTGTTCCATTTTCAGACATGGGGATTCTCCTGGAAAGGATTGATGTGCATGAAGAATGATATCACAGGAATCACCCTGCCGATCGGCGCCCGACCGCAGGAGAAAATATCGTTCAATCCCAAACTCTCATCCAACTCAACTTGTCAGCCGGCGACCTTTTCTGTATAATGGTCTCCGTGAGAGGGATTAATTTTATTTTTCCGGTTGCCTTTATTGGGTATCTGTTGATTTACACGCGGGTGAGAATCACAGAACTGACGCCGCCATCCGGGGCTTGAGAACAGGCGGCTTATGTCATTCGTCCACCTTCACGTCCACACCCAATACTCTTTACTGGATGGCTTCTGCAACATCCCCAGGCTCATCCAGCGGGTGAAGGATCTGGGCATGCCGGCGGTGGCAATCACCGATCACGGCACCATGTACGGCGTGATCGAGTTTTTCAACACCGCCGTAAAGCAGGGCATCCGCCCCATCATCGGGCTGGAGACCTACCTGGCGCCGCGCCGCATGACCGACCGCGACGCCCGGCTAGACCGTTCACCCTGGCACCTGCTGCTGCTGGCGGAAAACCAGACCGGCTACCGCAACCTATTAAAAATTGCTTCCGCCTCACAAATGGAAGGATATTATTATCAGCCGCGAATCGACCATGAATTTTTGGCGGAACATTCCGCGGGATTGATCTGCACCACCGGCTGCCTGGCTTCCGAGGTCCCCCGCCTGATCATCGAGCGCGGACCGGAGATGGCGCGCAAACAACTCGAATGGTTCTACCAGGTCTTTGGACCCGACCGCTACTTCCTGGAGCTCCAGCAGCACCCCATCCCTGAACTGGGGATTGTGAACAAGCAGCTGCTGGAATGGGGTCCACATTTCAATGCCCGCTACATCGCCACCAACGATACCCACTATATCCTGAAGGAGGACGCCCGCCTGCAGGATATTCTGCTTGCCATCCAGACCCAGACGGTGTTGAGCGATCCGAACCGCATGAAAATGAGGGATGACAGCTACTACCTGCGCACCCCGGCGGAGATGCAGGAGCTGTTCAGTGAACTCCCCCAGGCGGTCACCAATACCCTGGAAATTGCCGAACGCTGCAATGTGGACCTGTCCAATGAGGGTTATCACCTGCCGCTGTTCCCCGTGCCGGAAGAACACACCCCCCAGACCTTCCTGCGTGATTTGTGCGAGGAGGGCTTGCAGCGCCGCTATGGCAGCCGGGCGGGTGATCCCGGGGTGCGCCAGCGCCTGGATTATGAACTGGATGTGATCCACACCATGGGGTTTGACGCCTACTTTCTCATCGTGTGGGACCTGTGCCGGTATGCCCGCCAGAAGGGCATCTGGTACAACGCCCGCGGCTCGTCCGCCGGATCCATGGTGGCATATGTGCTGGACATCACCCTGGTGGAGCCATTGGAGCACGGCTTGATCTTCGAACGCTTCCTCAACCCGGGGCGCATCTCCATGCCGGATATTGACCTCGACTTCCAGGACGATCAACGCGCCACGGTGATGCAATACTGCGCCGAGACCTACGGTAATGACCATGTGGCGCAGATCATCACATTTGGGACCATGGGCTCGCGCGCCGCCATCCGCGACGTGGGTCGGGTGATGGACATCCCGCTCACCGAGGTCGACCGGGCGTGCAAGCTGCTGCCCAATGTGCCCAGCAACCCGGTCAGCATCCAGGAAGCCATTAAAACCATCCCCGAGTTGAAGTCGATTTATGATTCCGCGGATTACATGAAAAACCTGCTGGATACCGCCAACCAGATGGAGGGCGTGGTGCGCCACGCCGGCACCCATGCAGCTGGCGTGGTCATTACCGACCGACCGGTGATGGAGTATGTCCCCCTGCACCGCCCCACCAGCGGCTCGGAGGAGAACCCCATCAAGACCATGACCCAGTTTGAAATGTCCGTCCTGGATGAGCTGGGTCTGTTGAAGGTGGACTTTTTGGGTCTGACCTCGCTGACCGTGATGCAGCGCGCCTGCGACCTGATTGAAGCCCGGCACGGCATCCGGTACAACCTGAACAACATCCCCCTGGACGACCCCGAAAGTTACGAGTTAATGGGGCATGGTCAGACCGCCGGCGTCTTCCAGCTGGAAGGTACCGGGATGACCCGCTGGCTGGTCCAGATGAAGCCGCAAAATCTCTCCAATGTGATCGCCATGGTGGCGCTCTTCCGCCCCGGACCCATGCAGTTCATTCCCCAGTACATCCAGCGCATGCACGGCGAGGAGGAGGTGGTGTACCGCCACCCCCTGATGGAGCCGATCTTCCACGAGACGTACGGTGTCAGCATCTACCAGGAACAATTGATGCGCGCCGTGGTCGAACTGGCAGGCTACACCCTGCCGGAGGCGGATGACTTCCGCAAGGCAATCTCCAAGAAAATCAAGGAAAAGGTTGCCAAACACAAGGTCAAATTCATCAAGGGGGCGGTCGCCCGCGGCATTCCCAAGCCGACCGCTGAAGCCATCTTTAACGACTGGGAGGAATTTGCCCGTTACGGTTTCAACAAGAGTCACGCCGCCGATTACGGTGTGATCGCCGTCCAGACCGCCTACCTCAAGACTCATTACCCCGCCGAGTACATGACCGCCCTGCTGACCGCCTCCATGAACTCCACGGACAAGGTGGCATTTTACATTGCCGACTGCCGGACGATGGGCATCGAGATCCTGCCGCCGGATGTGAACCACAGCCTGTGGGATTTCAGCATCGAAGACCGCCCGGGCGGCGCGCCCGCCATCCGCTTTGGTCTGGGCGCCATCAAGAATGTCGGCTCAGGTCCGGTGGACCTGATTGTCAGAGCCCGCTCCGAAAAACCCTTCACCGACCTGGGCGACTTTGCCCGGCGGGTGGACCTGCGCACGGTGGGCAAGCGCTCCCTGGAATGCCTGATCAAGGTCGGCGCGCTGGACGGATTTGGGGCGCGCCTGGCACTTTTGGAGGCGCAGGATCTCATCATTTCCATCTCCGTCAACCACCAGCGCAACGCCCAATCCGGGCAGCTCAGCATTTTCAGCATGGGCGGCGTGGACGAGACGATTGAACTTCCCTCCGCCCCCATCCTGGATTCCCGCGAGCAGCTGGAATGGGAACGCGAGTTGATGGGTCTTTACATCACCGATCACCCCCTCTCCCGCCATGCCCATACCCTGCGCGGCCTGGTGACGCACCTTTCCGCCCAGCTGGGCGAGGCGGGGCACCAGGAGAAGGTGACCGTGGCGGGTTTGCTCGCCCGCTTCCGTCCCCACCAGACCAAAACAGGCAAGGCGATGGGCTTTGCCACCCTCGAAGACCTGCAGGGAAACATTGAGCTGGTCCTCTTCCCCAAGACCTGGGAAACCTACAACCACCTGTTGACCATCAACAACGTGCTGGTGGTGGAGGGCAAGGTGGATGCCGAGGGCAGCGAGCCCAAGGTGCTGGTGGATCGAATCTCGCTGGCGGGGCTGGATGATGAAACCGGCGGGAGCCCGCCGGATGTCAATCCCGGTCCGGGTGATCTCCCCTGGGATGACGACAATCCGCCGCCCCCGGGTGATGTTCCCTGGGATGGCGACGGTCCTCCGCCACCCCCTGACCCGGATGACTGGCACCTGATGCCGCCCGCTCCGCGTTTTTCCATGCAGGTTGCGGAATCTGCGGCGGCAGAGGGAGCGGTGCAAAAACCAGCCGGGGCGGTCACTCCGCCGCCCATCCCGGCAGTTGCCAGCCAAAGCGAGCCCCAACCCGCCCCGATGCAACCGGCAGGCGCAGCGGAACAGGCGCCCGCCCGGGTGGAAACCGCCCTCGCCCAGGCTGAAAGGCAGCCGGACCCGGTTTACCCGGGCTTGCAATACATCCACCTGCCGCCCCAGGCAGACGGGCGAACCGGCAAATCCCCGCAGATGGTGACCGTGCAGGTGCGGGCTTCCGGCAGGAAATCCCGCGATGTGCTGCGCCTGAAGCGCCTGTACGGTCTGCTGGTCTCCTCACCGGGTCAGGATCACTTTGCCCTGATGGTGCACGAGAACGGACACAACTACCTGATGGAATTCCCCAACGTGACCACGGGGGTGAACAACGACCTGCTGAAAGCACTGGGGGACCTGGTGGGCAGGGAAAACGTGCGCGTGGAATCGCTGCCTGCCGCCTAGCGCTGCAGTGTGCTTCTTTCCCGAACCGGAAACCCGCTTGATTAACCCGCTTTGTGACCGGGTTCCAGGGTTGGCTGCTGGAGCTGCTGGAAGCGTTCCACGATCATGGGCAGGAACTGCGCCACCACCTGTGGATCGAACCGCCTGCCCGATTCCATGGCAATGTATTCAATCGCTTCCTGCGATGTCCAGGCTTCCCGGTAGGGGCGTTCGCTCGTCAGGGCATCCCACACATCCACCACGCTGAAAATCCGGGCAAAGAGCGGAATTTCCTCCCCCTTCAGCCCGCTTGGGTAGCCCTCACCGTCCCGGCGCTCGTGGTGGCAGAGGGGAACATCCTGGATGGCGCCGGAGGGGTGGAACGGCTGGAGCATGTGCAGGGCATAAGCGGGGTGCTGCTGCATGATCTCCCACTCCTGCGGCTCCAGCGGACCGGGCTTGAGCAGGATGGCATCGGGGATGACCATCTTGCCGATATCGTGCAGCAGGCTGCCCCGCCGCAGGTC
>CALMHE010000186.1 GCA_937863865.1 uncultured Anaerolineaceae bacterium
TATATGCAGGGTGTCAGGGATATATGCGACCGTTACGGCATCATGATGATTACAGACGAGGTGATGAGTGGTTTTGGGCGGACTGGAGAGTGGTTTGCGGTGGATCATTGGAAAGTATCACCGGATATCATGACCATGGCAAAGGGATTAACATCCGGATATGCCCCATTGGGTGCAGTTGCAATGCGTCAGGAAATTGCTGATTCTTTCAGTGACCGGGTCTATGAGGGTGGATTAACCTTTAATGGGCATCCAATCTCATTGGCGGCAGCTATTGGAGTGATCCAGGTCATGCAGGAAGATCACCTCGTGGAAAAAGCCCGTGAAACCGGTGAAGTTCTCTCCGATATGCTTCAGGAATTAATGGTCCGGCATCCTTCCGTGGGAGATGTTCGTTCCATTGGTCTGTTTGGGGTGATTGAATTGGTCCGGAATCGGAAGACTAAGGAACCGATGGCTCCATTTAACAGCAGCAGCCCTGAAATGACAGCCTTCCGGAAATTTATGCTCGACCATGGAGTATTTGTGTCCATTCATTGGCATACGGTCCTCATTATTCCCCCCTTGATTATCACACCGGATCAACTGGCACAGGGATTTACGGTAATTGATCAGGCATTGAAGATTACCGATGCCGCTGCCCAATAATGTGACTTTTCCAGATGGGATGCATCAAATTGCTTGAAAGAAACCTTCGAGGAAGGGAATAACCATGGAATTTTCATTGACCGGGTTTTCATCGCAAACCAATCAAGACCAAAGTGAATATGTCAAGGTGCTTATCCTGGGAGCAGGTCCCGCTGGATTGTCAGCAGCATTATATGCAGCCCGGGCAGAGTTGAAACCCCTGATTTTAACTGGCATGGCATTGGGCGGGCAGGCTTCCACGACCGACCTCATTGAGAACTATCCCGGTTTTCCAGATGGCATCCACGGCATTGAGCTATCGGAGAGGATTCTGGCCCAGGCGCAGAGGTTCGGAGTGGAGAACCAGGTCGAGCAGGTGGAGAAGATAGTCAACCTGGGCGACTTCTTCCGCCTGAAGACTGAGAACTGGCAGTATGAGGCCAGGGCGATCATCCTGGCCATGGGAGCCAGCCACCGCCAGATCGGAGTTCCGGGAGAGGCGGAGCTGACCGCCAGGGGGGTCTCCTATTGCGTCCATTGCGATGGCGCCTTATTCCGGAACAAGAACGTGGCGGTGATAGGCTATGGCAATGGCGCAGCCAGGGCAATTCTATATCTGGCCAATATCGCAAGCAAAGTCCACCTCCTCTCCCCCAAAGAGAGGCTGGTGGCAGAGCCGATCTATCTGGAGAGGCTGAAGTCCCTCACCAACTTCGCCGCCACCTTCGGCGCCCGTATCACTGAGATCCAGGGGAAGGAGTTTGTGGAGGGCGTGCAGTTCGATGTGGGAAAAACCCCCCGCTCCCTGAGGGTGGACGGGGTGTTCGTAGAGATGGGCATGAAGCCCAACATAGAGCTGGCAGAGGGCCTGGGGCTGGACAGCCATGTCATTATGATCAGCGCTTATTATGATGGATTGGGGACCGGACCGGATGGAACACTTTATCCGGGAGCCAATGACAATGCCAGTGGCGTTGCAATGATGCTGGAATTGGCTCGCCTGATGAAAACCTCCAATTTCAAGCCGGACAAAACCATTGTCTTTGTTGCCTGGGCTGGGGGAGAACGCCGGGAAGGCTTGAGTCTGACCAATGTACTGAATGCAGAATCAAGGCTGGCGTTGTTGGAACCGGAAGCTGTTATTGAGTTGAGTGGGGTGGGCGCAGGAACCGGCAAGTCTCTGGCATTGGGGCAGGGAACGAGTTACCGGTTGGTGCGTTTATTTGAACAGGCTGCTGACAAGTTGAATGTTCCCCTGACCAATACAGGTCGTGATCCCCATGCGGATCGCGCTTATGCCATGGGCTTTGGCGGACGCCAGGCATTGAGTGCCTATGTCAGTTGGGATGGTTCGGATTGGCTGGTTCATACTATGGAAGATAATCCTTCGATCATTGACCCGACTAAGATGCGGAAGATAGGACGGACAACCTACCTGGTGCTGATGGTATTAAGCCGCGAGACGGAATATTAGATAAACTGCAAAGCTTGTCAAAAACAAATCCGGTGGGGTATAATCGGATGACGTTCGGGGTGTGGCTCAGTCCGGCTAGAGCACACGGTTCGGGACCGTGAGATCGAGGGTTCAAATCCCTCCGCCCCGACTTATTCTTTTAACCCAACCCATCGAAGCTTCTCCCCGGCAGGGGATGATAAAATCCCTCCGCCCCGACTTATTCTTTTAACCCAACCCATCGAAGTTTCCCCCCGGCAGGGGATCAAGATTTATTTCAAACCACTTCTTAAATCACAAAAGCATCTTCTGATTTCCATCGAATTTATTTAAAGGGTATTTCCAATGGGTTTCTTTTCACTCATAGATCCTGTAGTTAATAATCT
>CALMHE010000187.1 GCA_937863865.1 uncultured Anaerolineaceae bacterium
TTCCAAGTCTCCATGTTGAGATATACGAGGATAATGATACTCCAGATTGGAGGAATATACTAATTGATAAAGGGATCAACGCCAGTCATATAATTACATGACGGGCGGATCATGCGGGAAGTTCCTCAATCCAACAGGTATAATAATCCCATGAAAAAATTGGGATTTTTCCGAAATTATTGGCTGGGTACTGTTGCAATACTGCTATTTTTGAGTTGGATCATCTACACCCCTCCAGGGTTATCCGGTAAAGTGGATGCAGTTGGGTATGCGGTTTGTCATCAGATTGAATCCCATTCTTTTTTATTGGGTGACCATGCCATGCCAATGTGCGCCCGTTGTACCGGGATGTACCTGGGAGCGTTATTGGGGATTATTTATCAAATGCCCTGGAAGAAAAAGGGAGGCTTGCCATCGATTTTTATATGGATGGTGATGGGGCTTTTGGTCATCCTCTTTGCCGTGGATGGCGTAAACTCTTATCTTCACTTCTTCCCCGATGCCCCGCATTTTTATGAACCGACCAACGTAGTGCGCCTTGTGACAGGAACCGGGCTGGGCTTGGGGATTGCCATGATTCTGATGCCCATCTTTCAACAATCCATCTGGCAGGATTGGTCGGAGCACCCTGCAATCGAAAATTGGAGATCCCTGTTCGGATTGTTTGTTTTTGCAGGTGTCTTGATTCTGGCTGTCATCTGGAACCAATATTTCCTCCTCTATCCCCTTGCGATCCTCAGCGCAGTTTCTGTTCTCATCCTGTTGACATTATGTTATTCAATCCTCTGGGCGCATTTTCTTAAGCGGGAAAACCTGGCTAGAACCTGGAGGGATACATACCCTTTCCTGACACTGGGTTTTATCACCACTATCTTCCAGGTATTTATTTTTGACATTGTCCGATATATGCTGACCGGAACCTGGGGAGGATTTGTAATCTAGATCTGTTGGGAGGATCAAGCCCCACCTGGAGTGTAAAAGTCCGGATCCGTGGGTGTTTCACCGGAAGGATCCCAGACATTAACCCAATCACCCAATTTTGCCCAGTTGTAAACCCAGGCGGCATCGCCGATTGACAGGTTTATACATCCGTGGGACTGGGGATAACCAAACAAGGTCCGCCAGTATGCTCCATGGATGGCACGGGCTTCGTCATAATAAAGAGTGTGGGGTACATTCTCAAGATAATAATAATCGGAACGATCGGGTTCGAAGGAACCGCTCATGTTGGTTTTTTCGAGTTTGTCGTAAATCTGGAACAACCCGGGTTTGGTGAAAAATGGATCCACACCAGTGGCAACCAGAGTTGCGAATATGAGTTTACCATCCTCGTATACACCCAAGGTTTGCTCGTAAAGGTTGATGTCAATCCAGCGACCATTGTCAACCCCTTCCGGTGGGGAGGTGAGGATTTCCATCTGGCGGATATAACGTCGTTCCACCCATTTGTCCAATCCAATCATGTACCACTTGGTGTTATCGATGGTCTGTATGTCATAAATCTGGACGATTGTTTCGCGGTACAGGACGTTGTTGGTTTCAGGTGCGGAATAACCCGGGGCTGTGCGCGGTTTGACTTGATCCACAATCCACCCAAATGAATTGGAAGGTTTTCCCGCCATTAACAAACCTTGATACCTTCCAGAACGGATGCAGCAGGATGCATCAATATCTCCCGCCCGAACCCATAAACCGGAGGTCAGCGCATAAAAAATTCCTTCAGAACGTTCCACCCGTTGAGAAATGGCAAGATATTTCATCAAACCTGGTCCCAGGGTTTGCACAGGATTCCCGGAAATGGCGTCTTCAAGGGATGTGTACATGGAAATGGAGCCGCTGGTAACGGACAGGAAGGAGTCAGTTGCATATTGGAGGGCTGGATCAGGATGTTGCACAGGCAGGGATCGGAATGGATACGATATTCCCTTTCTCAACATTTCGGTTAAATATGCGGACGGACCGAAAGGCAGACAATCAACCGGTTCCACAGGATAAGCAGCCGGCAGGCATAAGGGCGGATCTGAATTGATTTCCACCTGTAATTTGGAAGCTTGCGCCGGTTTATTCAATAAGCCTGCCAGTAACAGCAGGGTTGTGATCACCAAGATGCCACGTTTCATTGTTAATCCATGCTCCGGCAACTATTGTAAACGGTTTTATTTGTTTTTGCGAATCATCGTACTAAATGAAGTCAACTGTGAATCAGGATTTAATGTCCAGTTCAGTTGACCCCAGATACAATCAAAGGCATAATCGTATTGAGGTAAATCGATGCGCAGCCGGAACTGGATTTTTATTATTGTGATGCTGTTGATCACAGGGTGTACCCCTGCCGTGGTGGAACCCACTCCCACGCAGACGGTTACATTCACACCTCAGCCGACTTTGACATTGACTCCCCGACCTACAATTACCCCTCAGCCCACAACAACCATTACTCCGACACCGCGCCTGGATACGTTGGATACGCAAGGTCCCTGGCTGGTACTGCCCCAGCAGGATGGATTAATCAGCGTCAATTCAGATGGTTCCGGTGGGGTTGTGACATTTGGCTGGATTCCATTATTAACTTCACCTTCACCCCGGGGACGTCAGGTGGCGGTGATTACCACTGCCAACCGTGAAACCAGGCAGGGAATGGCGTTGTATATGATGAAATTCCCGGGAGGCGAATCCAATTTCATTGTCCCTCTCACCAACGATGTCACCGAACCGACTGGTTATGATGCCCCCGGCACCCCCACATTTGAAGCCATGCGTGCCATAACCACCCAATCCAACCTGGTCTGGTCGCCGGATGGCAGGTTTCTGGCATTTATCGGGGCTGAGGATGGTGAATCAGCAGATTTGTATATCTACTCCACCGTGGATGATCATGTCCGCAGGTTGACGGACTCCCAATACCATGAATATGCACCCACCTGGTCACCGGATGGGCAATATATTATCGTATATGCTGCGGATAATTTCAGCACCAGCGCAGGATATGATATGGTTGGCGGTTGGGCAGTCCGGGTGTCGGATGGCGAGCTGAAACCGCTTTATGGTCTGCCGAAGGATTCAATTGAGGAACGGGTATACGGCTGGGTGAATGAACGCACTGTGGTTGTGTCTACTTCAGATGGACATTGCGGGTATCATGACTTGAGGACGTACAATTTCGAAACACAACTCACCGTACGCATCCGGGATGGTTATTTTGATAATGCCTGGCTGGCACAGCAGGCAAACCAGGTATTATTCGGATTGAGTGAGGATTTGATCGTCCGGTGTGATCTGGATTTCGAACCTGGTGTGTATCTCAACCCATTGGATCGAGTGGAACCGTATCATTCATTTGGAGCTTATCCGGATGACATCAACTGGGTGCCCCAAGCGGGGGCATTTTTACTGACTGTTGGAGACGAATTGTGGGAAATTAATGGAACAACGGGAGAGGCAGAGCTGCTTCCTTCACCTGATTCCGGTCTGCCGGTCGTCAGCCCGCGGGGCAATCTTTGGGGCTGGGCATTGACCAATGACAGCGGGGCGCCAGGTTTATGGTTGGGCAGGTACGGTCAGATGCCTGTCTGTGCCGTAAATGAAGCAGTCGATGAAATGACCTGGGCGCCAGTGGGTGACTCCCTGCTTTATTATCAATGGGAAGGTGATTTACCGGGGCTTTACTGGATGCCTTCCATTGACCAGGCTCCTGTCTGGTCTCAACCTTATGCCGCTGAATCTCCTTTATTCTGGGTGCTGCCATAGGAGAAATTATCGATGAAGCGATCCATATTAATGGTTTTCATTCTGCTTTTAAGCCTGCTGGCTGCCTGTACGGCGGCACTTCCAGCTGAACCAATGGAACATAAAACTTTAATTCCAAAATTGCCGGGTGGTTTAACACAAACGGTTTCCGTTGAACAACCCGCGGTTATCGCAGCCCGCAACGCACTTGCCGTCAACCGGGGGATTGATGCTGCAACCATCCAGTTGATTGGGATGGACCCGGTTGATTGGACGAATTCCTGCCTGGATGTCCAGGTTACCGGTCAGGCATGTGAACAGGTGATGACGCCTGGTTATCGGTTGATCTTTGATATAAGCGGGGAGCAGGTGGAATATCGAACCAACCTGGCTGGCGATGTGGTTATGGAGGCAAAGCTAGAATCACAGGGTTCCCTCCCCAATGCAGTCCTGTTGACGCGTGTTCAGGCGTCGGAAACCTGGCTGATTCCTGCAGAACAATTTCAACTCATCCATTTGGATGAAGTGGAGTGGTCCAATGGCTGCCTGGGGGTTGAAAAACCGGAGGTGGGATGTACGGACATAATCGTACCAGGCTATCGAATTATTCTTGAAGCCCAGGGATATCGTTATGAGTATCACACAGATCTGCTGGGCGAAGTGATTGTGGAAGCTGCTGCACAACAACCCACCCTGGGAGATCCCCAACTCGTCTGGCAGGGGGGTGAAGAGGCGTGCCGGATTGCTCATATCAATGAACGGGGCATGGATTACGGCTCCTGTGAAGGGATATTACCGGTTGTACTTTTTACTGAACCCCAAAGATCAGTCGAGTTATTAAATTTGTTAAATTCCTATACGACATTTACTGCCCAAACATCAGCCGGACTGGTGGAGTTCATGGGAAAAGTACAGGAGCTGGCAAGCCCGGTGGAACAGCGGGCGGTTGCAGAGTGGGCTGCTGCGATCGTTTCCAGTTATATGGATTTCGACCAGGAAGCAGGAATTGGTTTTCAATGGAAGCGAAAAGGTGGGATTGCAGGATTGTGCGATGAACTGGTTGTGTTTGCCTCCGGATTTGCAGAAGCCTCTTCATGCAAGGGAAATGACGGGAGTTTGGGAAAATTTCGCCTTACTTCCGGACAATTGGAAATAATGTATGGCTGGTTGGATCATTTTGAGCCATTTACATACGAGGAATCCGATCAAGCTGTTGCGGATGCCATGACCAGACTGGTAAAATTTAATGGCAGGGGAGTTGCCGAGGCGACTCAGGCGGACCGTGCAGCCATTCTGCTCATGGCGGATGATTTATTCAGTCAAATACCCTGATAATGGAGGAAACCATGTTGATTCATTCTGCTTCCCAGCTTTTAACTTTGGCAGATGGACCCCGACGAGGAGCCGAGCTGGGGCGCTTGAATATAATAACAAATGGAGCGATCCTGGTTCGCGGTGAGATCATTGAAGCTGTTGGTGAGACAGATGATCTCCTGCAGCGTTATCCAGATGAACCCCGGCTCAATGCTCAGAATCGGGTGGTCATGCCCGGTTTTGTGGATCCGCATACCCACCTGATCTGGGTGGGGGATCGTGCTGTTGAATTTGAAATGCGCCTGGAGGGTAAAACCTACCTGGAAATCCTGGCTGCAGGCGGGGGAATCCTCTCGACAGTACGGGCAACCCGGGCCGCCTCGCTGGAGGCACTCAAAGCGGAAACACGTCCGCGGTCAAGGATGATGCTGGAACTGGGTACGACCACCGCAGAAGCAAAGACAGGTTACGGTCTGGAAGCTGCGAGTGAAATGCTTCAATTACAGGCGTTATTGGAATTAAATGCCGAAGGTCCCCTGGAGATTGTTCCCACCTGGTTGGGAGCTCATGCCATTGCGCCGGAATACAAGGATCAGCCGGATGCTTATACTGATTTAATTTGTTCAACAATGCTTCCCGAGCTCCGGCAATGGTGTCAGGTTAACATTCCCACCGGATCATTGCCTTTTGTGGATGTATTTTGCGAAACCGGGGCATTCAGCCTGGCACAGTCCCGCCGCATCCTGGAAACTGCCAGATCACTTGGCTTTCCATTGAAAATTCACGCGGATGAGTTTGACAACCTGGGCGGGGCGAGTCTGGCAGCGGAATTGGGAGCGGCTTCTGCGGATCACCTGGTTAAAACATCCCCAAAGGATGTTTCAGAGCTGGCAAAAAGCGATACCGTCGCCGTGGCACTGCCCTGCACTCCCTTTGGGTTGGCAGAACCCCATTACACACCCGCTAAAGCCATCCTGGAATCCAACGGCTTGCTGGCAATTGCATCGGATTTAAATCCCGGGACTGCCTGGTGTGGAAACATGCAGTTCGTAATTGCCCTGGCATGCCGCTATCTTAAATTGACACCCGCCCAGGCAATTGGCGCTGCAACCATTAATGCTGCTGCAGCCATACAGCGGGAGGATCGGATTGGCTCGCTCGAAAGAGGGAAGCAGGCGGATATTCTGATATTATCCGTGGGAGATTACCGCCACCTGGGGTATCAGTTTGGGATTAACCTGGTGGAGACAGTCATCAAGCGGGGTCATTTATGCTGACACTGGAACAGGCACGTTCCTGGTATCCACACTCCGATGCTGTACATGGATATGATCATGTCAGGCGGGTGTATTTTATGGCGGAAAAATTGGCGCTGATTGAAGGAGCGGATTTGGAGATCGTCCGGGCTGCGGCACTACTCCATGATGTGGAAGGCAGTGAACCGGGAGGAGAGAATCGACCCAACCATCATCACCAGTCTGCGGATTTTGCGGCTGAAGTCTTGCACGCCGAAGGTTGGGATGAAGGACGGATTGCCGCCGTTCAACATTGCATCCGCGCCCACCGTTTCCGCGGAGATGGTGAAGCTCCGCAGACCTTGGAAGCCAAGGTTTTATTCGACGCTGATAAATTGGATGTGCTGGGGGCAATTGGTACAGCCCGGACCATCGCATATGCGGTCATAGCCGGCACACCCATTTATGAACAGCCATCGCGACATTTTTTGGAGACGGGCAAGGAAATCCCGGGGGAACAGCATAGCGCTTACCATGAGTATCTTTTCAAGCTGCGCCGGGTCAAGGACCGTATGCATACTGAGTCCGCCCGTGCGTTGGCGGAGGAGCGCCATGCTGCCATGGTTGCTTACTTTGAACAACTGGATGCAGAAATGCGTGGGGAACGGTGAGGTGAAAAAACCGGGCTTACACTCTCGTAAGGTGTGCCCGGTTCAGCTTGAATAAAATGAAAGGGAAGGATACAATCACATCATGAACCCGACTGGAAAAATTCTGATCGTTGAAGATAACCCGAATGTTCTGGAATTGCTGGAAATCACCCTGCGTTTTAAAGGGTATCCAGTCGCCACTGCCCATGACGGCGAAGAAGCCATATCCATCATCAAACAGGAACATCCTGCACTGGTGATCACGGATATTCTCATGCCAAAAATGGATGGTTTTGCTCTGGCACACGCCCTTCGTAAGGATGCTCATACAGCCCACATTCCCATCATTTTTATCTCCGCCACTTATGTGACTCCGGAAGACAAAGCATTTGCCCTGAGCCTGGGTGCGGTACGTTTTATTGAAAAACCGATAGACACCGATGACTTCCTGCTGACCATTGCAGAAATCATGACCCGGGGGGTAGCGGCTGTACCGCTGCCATTGGAGGACGCTGAATTCTTCTCGCGTTACCGGGAACGGTTGGAAAATAAGCTGCGGTATAAAAATACCCAGATAGCCCGCACGGAACGGCTTTTGGAGAGTCTGCCGGTTGATCAAAAACCCGCGTTTGAATCCCTTCTGGGGCAATCCATCCGGGATCGGGATGAAATTCAAAGGGATATCAACGATTTGTTGAAAATTCTGGGACAGTAATTTCCTGGATAGCTTGACAACAGATTCATCATTTATCGGTTTACTGGAATTGATGCATGACCAATCATCTGCCTGAATTAATTGACATTATCAAGGTGGCGACGGAAGCAGGCGCCATTTTGCGGGAAGGGTGTGGAAAGAAACACCAAATTAAATATAAGGGACCGGTCGATCTTGTCACGGAGATGGATCAA
>CALMHE010000188.1 GCA_937863865.1 uncultured Anaerolineaceae bacterium
CCCTTGGCTTGCGGATTAGGGATGAGGTAATCTGGTCACGGTTTACCCGGGGAATGCATGACCTTTTCAATAGGAGCGACCAGGAATAAATCTGTTCACCCACAGAAACCGCTTTTGCCACCGGAGTAATTGAGATTTCACCTTCGATACCTGCCTTTCCTTCCGGGAAAGCTGCATCCAGGACCAGAACAGCAATCCTATTTATATCCTCATGTTTGAGAATATATCCTTCATACTGCACCCGCATGGATACTTCAAATTGATCCGAGGGACTGCCCACCGGGGGGGTAATGGTTTCTTCAATGACCTTAATCAGTTGGATTGATTCCGAAATTAATAAATCCCCATCCTCCAATAACTGGGTAAATTCAGTTTGTGCATTTACCCATAATATATCCATTATTTCTTTGCGGGCGGCAGAGATGTCACCCTGTGTTGGAGTTGAAGTAATCCGGTCGGTTCCACCGCTGAAGGGCATTGGATTTTGAACAGATACGGACAGTCCCACCTGTCCCTCCACTGCCTGGATTTCACCCGCATCGACATTTCCGGTGAGCCCGCCTTGAACGGCAATTGATTTGACGGAAGCAGTCTCTCCAACGCCCTTTGGGACAAATACCTTTTCATCGATAGTAAATTTAATCGTCGAATCATTGATTGTCCGGACTACCGTCCCTGCTGGAATGAGCACCGCTTCTTCGGTCATGTTGATAAATTCAACCACCCCTGCAGCCTTGTCTTCCGGAATGGTCACCACGCCCGTCGGGTTTTTTTGAAGTTTAGTCTCCACAAGGACAGTCTCCACATGAACCGGCATCCCCCCGGACAGGTTGGCGCTTTGCAATCTGGGATTGGCAGTGATCTCGAAGGTCAGCTCCTGTTGCAGGCGTTCAGGTCGAATGGTTACTTTTGCTGAAGGAAAAAACAATACAAGGAGGATCAGCACCGGTAAAACAGCCATTGAAAATACCCCAAGACGGGCTGTTCGACTCATTTCTGAAAATTCTAATTTTTTTGCCTGGTTTTTCAATTCACTTATTGAAACCAATCGTTCGCGGCGCTGCGGGGTGACCGGATATAATCTTCGCCAAGTCTTCTGTTGTGCCTGATGGACGGATAAAAACACCGGCAGCCCAAGATCAGCCGCGTTCTGACGGATTTCCTGATTCCTTGTCACCAGTGCGATTTGAATTCCCAAGCTTTTCGCCTGGCGCAATAACATGACAAGATCCAGTTTTCGGTGTAATTTTCCCCCAGCAGGCGGGAGAACCAGCACCACCCGGGTGGTCTTGCTCCAACCCAGCTTATCCCCTACAGAGATGATGTCATCATATTTTTCCAGTCGTATAAATTGTGTCTTCATACATTCATCCTCATAAATTATACCTTTACTAAATGGGTCATATGGACATAAACCTGTGCAACCTTCATTTCTACAACCTGACCAATTCACGTATAATTGGGATATCCATGGAGGATAATTGGAATGAAAAAATGGAATCCATCCTTGTTTGGCTTGATTCTTGTTTTACTCATTTTCCTTGCAGGTTGTAATATTCCCCGAATTGACTCGACACCAACAGTCGATGTTATTGGCACCCAGGTTTCACAAATCCTGACCTCCCAACCCACATTTACGCTTCCACCCACTCCTCACATCATTACCGGGACATCAACCACCACACCTGAAACCACCACCGCAACTCCAGAGTCAACCACTACCCTCACTCCTGTCTCGACCGATCCCAGGCAGATCCTGGGTGAGCCTTCATATGAAAACCCAATGGAAAAAGGGAGCACCTGGGGACTGGGTAATGATGGGTATAAGGATGATTATGTCCAAATCAAAATGGATGGCGGATTTTTGAAAATGCAGGCCCTCCAAGCAGCCGGCTGGCATTCCTGGCGACTGGGCGGGGAGAAATTTCAAAATGGATATATTGAAGCCACTCTCAAAACTGGAAACTGCTCTGGCAATGACATGTATGGGATTGTCCTGCGTGCTCCGGATTATGACAGTGGACGCGGATATTACCTCGGACTCACCTGTGATGGACAATACAATTTGTCCGTTTGGACCTCATCCTCCCTGGAAGACCTGTTGTCCTGGACATCGAGTGATTCCATCCATGCAGGATCCAACCAGACCAACCGCCTGGGTGCCTGGGTTGAAGGGAATCAATGGAAACTCTACATCAATGGGTTCCTCCTTCAGGAAATAAATGATTCAAGCATTCTGAATGATGGTTACTTTGGTTATTTTATTGCTGCCAATCAGACTGTAGATTTTATTTTTTTGTGGATGAAATTGCTTACTGGAATTAACCAATGATGCTGATAAACCAACCAAACCCGCGCCAAAAAATTGTCGAAATCGCCCGTCATAAACTTAAGGAAAATCCACTCTATATCGATACTGAAACCACGGGCATTGGCAGAACCGATGAAATTCTGGAAATTTCCATCCTGGACTCCGACGGTTCAATAGTATACGAGTCTCTCATTCGTCCTTTAAAATCCATTCCAGCTGATGTCATCGCCATTCACGGTATCACCGATGAGATGGTACAATCCTCCCGTCCCTGGGCGATTGCCTGGCAGTCAATCCGTCCCCTTCTTTCCGGGAGGCTGCTCGCCATGTACAATGCTGAATTCGATTTACGCATGATGCAGCAATCGTTGGAACAATACCGCCTGCCATGGCGTGATAAATTCTTATCATTGGACATCATGGCATTATTTTCTGAATACATCGGGGAATGGGATCCGAAACGCGGTTCATTACGCCGTTATCGCCTGGAACAGGCGGGAAAATATTTTAATATACCCATTCCAAACGCTCATCGTGCCCACGAGGATACACTTTTGGCGCGGGCGGTCCTTCATTGCATAGCCGGATTGCCGTATTGAACCTCTCCATGGTGCAGCCCAGTAAAACTCCATAATTTGATAATTGGATGATCAACACATAGATCTTGGGGTGATATGATATTTTCCACAGAACAGGAACAAATTGCACAATTTCCACTTGATTCATCCCTCTTTCTCCAGGGAAATGCCGGCTGTGGAAAAACCACGGTGGGTCTGGCTCGCCTGCAATTCCTGCTTCAATCCGGCATTCCAGCCAATGAAATCCTGATTCTGGTTCCTCAACGCACCCTGGGAGCCGTTTATCTGAAAGCTCTTGCCGATCCTGACCTGCCGCCCCGGCGTGATCCTGGGCCACGAGTACGTGGGCAAGGTCGTGGCGGTAGGCGCCGGGGTCCAGCATCTGGCGCTGGGCAGCCGGGTGGCCGTGATGCCCGACCTGGCCTGCGGGCATTGCCTCACCTGCCTGGCCGGGCACCCCAACCTGTGCGAGGCCCCACAGAGCATCGGCGGCGACCTCGACGGCGGCTTTGCCGAGT
>CALMHE010000189.1 GCA_937863865.1 uncultured Anaerolineaceae bacterium
GTGTTCCCCCTGAAGGTTTTTTTTCATCGCCTCACGCATCAGGCGGCAGGTTTCCTCCAGGGCTTCCGGAAAGGTGATGGACTGGTTTTCGGCAGGAATCCGGTCATAATCCCAATAGGATTCCACACGCAGGGAATTCTGCTCCGGTTCATGGATAATCAGACTGCCATGCCGCAGCCAGTTGATTCCTTCAAAAAAAGTGTTACCGCCCATCAGACGCTGGAAGCGGAAAAACTGGGCTGTGGCAGTCAGGTTCAGATGTTTTTTAAAACCAGGCTGCTGGGATATCGCTTTTACCTGGGTTGAAAAGGTAAAACAATCCCCATAATGGGCATAAAACAGTGGAACCAAACCCAGGCGGTCGTTGGCTGCCAGCAACCGCCTGCGGTCACCATCCCAGAGAGCCAGCGCGAAAAAACCCTCCAGCATTCCCACAAACTCCCTGTCAAATGCCTGGTAAAGCAGCAGAAGAAGATCCGCGGTTTGAGTAAAATCACAGCGGCTGCCGATACTTCTCAAGCGTTGCTGGAGATCAACCAGGTTGGTAATTTCACCATAAAAGACTATCGCATGCCTGCCATCCAGGCTCCGAACGGGCTGAGGCAGGCTGCAAAACACCCCGATATTAATTTGACCCAGTCCCACCGTGGTTTCCACAGCTCGACTCTGGATGCGATACCAGGGTTTAAGCGCCATTGCTTTCCCCATCTGATCCAAAACCGGCTGAACAGGCTTTCCGACCCGGTTCAGAATGCCAAAAATTCCACTCATTCAAGCTCCAGGTCAGCCGATCAGAGTCCGCTGCACCTTGCGCAAAGGGGTGCGGCGGATTATTTCGATGAGGAGCAACGGAATTCCCAACCCGACAACAAATAAAATCGGCACCAGGAGCCAGATGTTGGCAAGCAGCTGGGGAACATAACGGTAAATCAGCTTGGCGGTGATTTCCATCGCAGTGTAATGGATCAGGTAAATTCCGTAGGTCCGGCTGCCCAGTTCGTAGAAAAATCGCGAGATGCCGGGTGGAATTTCAGCAAAATTTACAAACAAGAGGATCACCGCCAGGGTGTAGATCAGGGTTGTAGCCAGGATTGGAATGGCAAACATGTTGATGTGCGTGATGCGAAAAATTAAATCAGCGTCCAGAACGGATAAAAACAGGCTGATGGGAAGTGCCACCACCAGCAGCTTCTTGTGCCGGTTCACCCAATCCTTGAATTCCTCCAGATGAAATCCCTTCACCATTCCCAGGGTGAAAAAAACAATCCACTGCAGAAAGAGCCAGGAGGGAGTGATCCTGGAAAGGATATCCACGGTGGGGCTTGCAGGCAGGTATGCCTTGAGGTACCGGATTGTTATCAGGATGAACTGTATCCCGAAGGCAAGCGTTATTAATAGCCGGGGGCGGTTTTTTGCCAGCGGAATCAGCAGGGGAGCCAGGATGGACAGATAAATCAACAGCGGGATGTAGTAATACGGTCCCGTGGCGCCCCAGGTGAGGAACCGCCAGAGATAATCCAACGGAGCCAGTCGATTGCCAATGATGAATTGATAAATGAAGACCAACACACTCCAGATGGTGTAGGGGATGAGCAGCGCCACAACCCGGTTGCGCACGCTTTTCCAGAGGGATTTCGGATCAGCCGTGCGGGCTGAAAATGCGCTGAAAAAACCTCCCACGAACAGGAAAGCCGCCACCGCAAAACTGCCCGCCTGGCGCAGGAATGCCAGGGTATAGTACGCAGGGGTGCCGATCAGGTCGTAGTTGGGTGAGGCAACCGGAAGGTATTTGTGTGTCCAGTTGAACATTGCCACCTGTCCCCAACCTGCGGCATGTCCAACCACCACCATTAGAATTGAAAAACCCATGAGGAGTGAAAGCCGTTTTGCCATACTGCACCGCCTTTTCTGATCCTCAAACGCTGATTTGTGGATTCATTATACACTTGTAACCCTGATTTTCAAACACCCAGGGCGGTGATTTCCTCCATTTCACCTTAAATTAATCCAAACTGGGTGGTTTTTATTTGTAAAATATTGAGTATAATGATTGATATAGGTTGAAATTGGCGACCTAAACAATCCGTTTTCCAGAGGAGGAAACCATGGCTTTTACCTATAAAAATAAAAAGGGCGTCACCTATATTTTGCACGGAAAGGTGCGCACAACCAGTACGGGCAAGAAAACCACGCTTTATTTCTTCTCCAAGGAGAAGAAAGCCGGCGCTTTGGATGCCCTTCCGGCGGGATACATGGTCAGCGAGACTGCCAATGGTCTGCCGGTATTGAAGAAAAAGTAAAGCCCGGTTTAGAAAATTTCAAAAAGCCCCACATGGATTCGTGGGGCTCTTTTTTAAATGATTGCCGGTGCCACCGGCGATGGGACCTGTTGTTCTGGTCGCATCATTAGGGAAAGGTATTGATCAACCCGTAACACGATGGAGACAATCATGCTCGTTCTGTTTGGTGAAAAAAAGAAGAAGAAGAAAAAGAAAAAAGACAAGAAGTAAATGGCAGGCTGGTTTCTACATCCGCTTTAAGGGATGGATTCCCGCAGCGCGGATGCCGTCCAACCGCTGCTTGTTTTCATACGGCAGGATGAAGCGTTCATAATCCTCCCGGGGTATCTCCACGCGCAAACGCTGGCGCACCTCCTCCAGGGTGACAATCCGCTCAATCAACTTTTCACAAATATAATCCTTGCAGGCGGCGCAGTTCGCCAGTCCATGTTCGATGACACAGGGGCGCACCTGACAGGAGGTATCCACCAGGCGGGGATTTTCCTCCAGGCAGCCATCGCAAATGATTTCCTCCGGGGGAATTCGAAAACCAAAATATTTAAACCAGCCGTCACTCAGCACCTGCTGATTTTCAGGGTGGAGTTCCAGGTTGGGGCGGTATGCCAGGCACAGGTCACAGCGGTAGCCGCAGCGGGTTAATACAGGTTCCATTTTCATTCTCCTTGCTCATCAATCCATCCGGGGATGGATTCTCCGGGTTCATATCCATTATAATCATGAATGCCAATGAGAAAAGCCCCGCCTTCACAGATGGTTAACCCTGAAAAAGTCACCCCCCCGAACCGGACAATTGCCCGCAGCCGGTTCACCTGGCTGGCATACATCCTTCTGGCGGTCTATGGATATTTATTGAATATCCTCGGACCCATCACCCCTTACCTGCATAACGAATTCAAGCTGAGTTACGCGGTCAGCAGCCTGCATTTCTCCGCCTTCGCCGCCGGCATCCTGGTGGTTGGTCTGGCGGGGCACCTGGCAATCCGGCAGGTCGGACGGCGGCAGGCGCTGGCAATTGGCGCCATCGGTCAGGCATTGGGTGCGCTGCTGCTGGCGGTGGGGCGTGTGCCGGTTGTAACGGTGGGAGCCTCCTTCCTGATGGGCTGCATCGGATCATTGATCCTGGCGGTGGTGCCGCCGGTGCTTTCGGAGGAGCATGGCGAACTACGGGCGGTTGCCATTTCGGAGGCGAATGTGCTGGCATCGCTGACATCCGCCACGGCACCGTTGCTGGTGGGCTGGCTGGCAGGTGCGGCAGCCGGCTGGCGGCTGGCGTTGATCCCCGCTGCGGGCATTTCCCTGTTGATAGGCATCCTGCTGCTCCGGTCCGGGCAGACCCGTTCATCCAATCACCCGGTGGCTGTGGGAACCAGGCTGCCGCTGCAGTTCTGGTTTTACTGGTTCACCCTGGTCCTGGCTGTGGCAGTTGAATTTTGCATGATTTTCTGGTGCGCCGATTACCTTGAAATCGAATTGAACATCCCGCGCTCCGATGCTGTGAAGGCGGTGAGCCTGTTTTTGGGGGGCATGATCATCGGGCGCTGGATTGGAAGCCGCATCCTGCAGGCTCAGCCAGCCCGGCGGGTGATTCTTGTTTCCAACCTGCTGGCAATGGGGGGGTTCCTGCTCTTCTGGACCGCCCGGCAGCCCATTGCCGGTTTGACCGGACTGGCATTGACAGGTTTGGGTGTTGCCAGCCTGTACCCGGCAATCCTCGCCACGGCGATTGGAGCCGCTCCCATGGATGAGAGCCGGGCGGGAGCGCGCACAACGCTTGCCTCCGGCACAGCCATCCTGCTCCTGCCGCTGGTGCTGGGCAGGTTTGCCGACCTGGCGGGTCTGCGAATTGCCTACATTGTGGTGGCGGTTTTATTGGTCCTGCTGTTTGTGTTGATGCTCATTTCGGCGGGGTTTTCAAAAGCCGGCAGCGGTCGCTAGCAGCCGACTTTCATCAACCGGTATTCAAAAGCGGATCAAGCTTCCCACCCCAGGAACGCAGGAATGGACAGGGAGGGGTGGCATTCTCCTGCCAGCAGGTGCTGCAAGGGCAGGAACAACGGTCCGGGAAGATCCGCCCAGTCAAACCAGCCGATTGCGTCACTTTCATAGGGGGCGCTGAGAACCGGTTCCCCACCCCGGTGGCAGGCTTCCATCCAGATGGTGATGTAATGCCTGCCTTCCGCTTCAAAGATGTCATTCGTCAAGGCAAGGAAGCGTACGGAGGTGATTTCCAGCCCGGTTTCCTCCCGGGTTTCGCGAATGGCACAGGCTTCCGGGTTCTCACCAAACTCGAGATGCCCGCCGGGTGTGGACCAGCTCCCCGCTCCGTGGACCCCCTTGCGCCGCAGCAGCAGGATTTGCCGGTCCCTGTGAATGAGGATTCCTACTCCAATGGCGGGAAATGGCGGCATGATCTTTCTCCGGTTTCAAATTGAATGCATGGATTGTACCCCATCCGCAGCCGGGATGCAGCCGGAATTGCCCACCCGGGGTGATGGATATCGTATAATGACTTTGTCCCCCAATTACCAAGGAAATATCTGGATGCCCTACTCCCGGGAATATTTCCGCCTCAACTTCCTGTTTGCCGAACGGGCGGCGGAGCTTGCCCGCATATCCCGACCGGAAGCGCTGTTCCTGTACACCCACCTGTACCGCAGCTTCAGGTTGGGAAATTCCTTCGACCCCAATCACCCGATCTGGCTGGAGTATTTGGCTGGGCTGGCGGGTGTGGCTGATCCGCCGGGCTGGACGCATGCGTTCTGTAAGCTACGGCATGCCAGCCTGCCGCCAAGAATCCCGGAAAATGCCTTTGGTTGTTTTTCGTGTGACCTCTGGGAGGATGGACGCGTCCGGCTCCATTTTCGCAATGCCGAGCCGCCCGGGGTCAGCCCGCTCTGCCAGGCGCGGTATCCAGTCCGCCGGGCTGAACTGGCGGATCTGTTTGCCCACATCCGCCGCACCCTGCCGGAAAATGCCCGGGTGATGGGAGGTTCCTGGATGTACAATATTGAGGCATACCGGCGCCTGTTCCCGCTGCAGTTTCTGCAAACCGCCCGCCCGGTATGGACTGACTTCCAGTATATTGCCCTGTGGGGGCAGTTCCTGGATCGCGATGGCGGGGTGCGCTCCCTCCCGGCAGCTGAATTTGAACAACGGGTACAACAGGCAGTCCGGTTGGAGGATTTGCCCGGCTGTTTTCCACTCCCGGTGCTGTACCTGGAGGAGTCCATCCAGGTCTTTTACCGGCATTTTGAAATCCCACCCTCCGGAGGTGACCCATGAACCCCATTTTTCGATCCTACCAATCCGAAGAGGATTACTGGCGGATGCGTGAATTTTTGCGCCGGGTTTTCCTGCTGAATGAACGCCGCGAGCGGAGCTGGCATGTTGCCCGGCTGGAATACGCCCGCTGGCATACCTGCCTGAACTGCGCCAACGTCCGCCTGGAGGATGTGGCAACCCTGTGGGAGGCGGACGGCGAGATCATCGCCTTCCTGATGCCTGATGGCGGACCGGGCGAGGCGCATTTCAACGTGCATCCCGGTTTGTGCACCCCGGCGCTGGAGGAGGAGATGCTGGCTGTGGCGGAGGAACGCCTGGCGGAATCCCTGCCGGATGGCTCCCGCTCGCTGTGCGTCTGGACGCCGGGGCAGGACACCCGGCGCCGGGAGATGTTCGTCCGGCACGGCTACACCGCCGGTGAGTGGGTGGAGACGCAGTGGCGCCGCGGCCTGGATGTCCCCATCCCGGATTGCCCGCTGCCGCCCGGCTACATCATTCGCCCCCTGGGTGACGGGTTGGAACTGCTGGAGCGCTGCTATGCCTCCGGTCTGGGATTTCACGAAGGGGACATTAAAATCGCTGTGGAAAACCGGGATGACCCTGCCTGGTACCGCAACATCCAGACCGCCCCGCTTTACCGCCGCGACCTCGATCTGGTGGCGGTGGCACCGGATGGAGCCATTGCCTCCTTTTGCACCATCTGGTTTGATGATGTCTCCCGCAGCGCGTATTTTGAGCCGGTGGCGACCGTACCCGCCCATCAACGGCGCGGATTAAGCCGGGCACTGTTGACGGCGGGCTTGCAGAGGTTGAAGCAGATGGGCGCCAACCTTGCCCTGGTGGGCGGGTACAGCCCGGCTGCCAATGCCCTGTACGGCTCCATCTTCGGTCCGGATCACGAATTTTACGAATCCTGGTTAAAAAATGGGTTTTAAACCTCTTGCATTAATGTGAAAACCTGATATAATACTTTTTGCAGATCGTCTGGGTGTCCCCCTCACCCCGGCGATCTGCCTTTTTAATACTCATTAACCGGAACAAGCGGTCGGCGGATGATCTCGATGGCTTCCGGGCTGATTGCGCCGTTGTGGATCAACTCCAGCCCCGCCCGGTGCGCCCCCTGCAGGACCATTTTGCCGGCATGGGTGATTTTTCCCTGGCTTTTCATGGCGTTTACATGCGGTCTCAGGAGTGCACCGGCGAACTCCACGTTCATGGTTGCGCATAAATCCTGGATGATGGACATTGTCCGCCCAAAATTTTCCAATTCCCACCAGCCGCTGACCCCCACCAGCACAACCTGGCGGATGTTGACATCCTTGTAAAGCCGGATGCGGGTCCGACCGGCGCGCAGCTCCAGTTCAGGATCCATCAACGGTACCAGGCGGTTGATGAAATTTTGCATGTCGCCGGGGAAGGGAATGTAGACTGGCATTGCCAGCACCAGGATATCCGCAGATTTCATGCGGGGGTACAGGTCCTGCATGTCGTCCTGGATGCAGCATTGTGCGGGAGTGTCATTCCAGCAATGCATCTCGTTGCAGGAACAGGGCTTGATGCGCAGGCGGCTGGCATAAAAAAGCTCCACCCGGGCGCCGGCTTCCTGCATGCCTTCCATAAACGGCGCCAGCAGCAAGGCTGTATAGCCTTTTTCCTTGCTGGGGCTTCCATTCATAGCAAATACCGTTTTCATGGGATGCTCCTTTCCCCTAATTAAACCGATTGATCAGGGGGTGCAAAAATTCATTCCAGTGGAAAGGATTTCCACGGTGGAATGTCCTCCTGGGGGATGATGCTGGCAGCAGCCGGAAGGAATTGTGTATCTTTGGATATTTGAACTGATGGGAACGGCGGGACGGCAAACTCAGCCCATTATGATTATCATAATACGGAGCAAATCCGGTTTCAAGCAGGAATATTGTTGGGAAGGGGGTTGGTTATTTTCTATTATTGAATACAATAGGTATGACATCAATCATCAGATTTAAGGAGGGTTCCATGACCATTCTGAAACAGGTCTCTTCAGCCCTGGGGGAGCGTTCCGGGGAGGCGAACCGCCGGGTGGCGGAACTTTGCCTGGCTCAACCCGACCTGCTGGCGGAGGTGGCGGTGGGACTGACCTCCAAAAATGCCGCCCTGGCGGGGGACTGCGCCGAAGTGATGACCATGACCGCCGGGGTAAAGCCGGAACGGGTGGCTCCATTTGCCGCCGCTTTGCTGGATGTCCTGGCGCATAAAACCACCCGCGTTCGCTGGGAAGCCATGCATGCCCTGGCATATTCCGCAGCCTGCGCTCCAGCATTGATGGCGGCATCCCTGCCGCGCCTGGCTGAAATATTCCGGACGGACAACAGCATCATCGTCCGGGATTACGCTGTGGATGCAATCGGTAATTATGCCGGAACCGGGCAGGAAGCTGCCGAAAAGGCGTATCCGCTGTTGAAGGAAGCGCTGACCCTGTGGGAAGGCAGGCAGGCGGGGCATGCCCTGCAAGGTTTGATCCATGTGGCTGCCGCGGCGCCCCGCCTGGGGGCTGAAATTCGCGAAGCCGCAATCCCATTTCTGGAAAATCCCAAGGGCGTTGTCCGGAAAACCGCCCGGGCATTAATCAAGTCCATCGATGCTGGATGAGAAATTAGTTTACCGGTCTCAATCACCATCAACGTTTCATCGTGCCAATCAGTTTTTGGTCATAGGAGGACTGCAGATATGCTCGGAGCCATAGCCGGTGATATTATTGGTTCGATTTATGAGTGGAATCCCAATAAGACGAAGGATTTTCCACTGTTCCAGGAGGACAGCCAGTTTACGGATGACAGCGTGCTGACGGTGGCGGTTGCAAATGCCATTTTGAAGGGTGATTCCTACGAGGAATCCGTGCGGCGGTTTGGTCTGAAACATTCCTACGCCGGGTTTGGCGGGTCGTTTAAAAATTGGCTGCATTCCGTCAACCCGCAGCCGTACAACAGTTGGGGCAACGGCTCGGCAATGCGCGTCAGCCCGGTGGGATTTGCATTCTCCACTGAGGAGGAAGTGTTGAAACAGGCGGAAATGAGCGCCGCTTTCACCCACAACCATCCCGAGGGCATCAAGGGCGCCCAGTCAACTGCGCTGGCTGTCTTCCTGGCGCGCACGGGGCACACCAAAGAGGAGATCCGTGCCCGGATTACCGCTGAATTTGGCTACAACCTGGAACGAACCCTGGATGAAATCCGCCCGGGTTACTCATTTGATGTCTCTTGCCAGGGTACGGTGCCGGAGGCGGTCATTGCCTTCCTGGAATCCATATCCTATGAGGATGCGGTGCGCAATGCCATTTCGCTGGGAGGCGACAGCGATACGCTGGCGTGCATCACCGGCGGCATTGCCGAGGCGTTTTACGGCGGGGTGCCGCTGGAGATCCGGCAGGAAGCCCTGCAGCGCCTGACTTATGACCTGCGCCAGGTTGTGGAGGATTTTTATCAAAAAATCATGCCGGGAATGGGGTGATCAGCCACCAGACATGAGGCGGCGGCATGCCCGTCCCGGCAGCGGCATCAGGACCGTGCAGGCTGATATTCCCCCCGCATCCAACTCATTACGGCTTGCGGCGGATGATGCGATTTTTGCTGGCTGATTGGGGCGCCGGACGATACGATGGCGCCAGGATGGCATGAATCGTACACAGCCGCGTATCGTGCATGCGGCTGCGGATGCGCGGATCAATTTCCTCCAGAGTTGCCGCTGTGGTGATCACCAGCGGCAGGCGGGCATTGTAGCGGTAATTGAAAATCTGATAGAGCTTTTCACGCGCCCAGGGTGTGGCGGACTGCGTCCCGAGGTCATCGAGGATGAGGAGTGGTGTGCCGCGCACTTCATCAAACAGCCGGTCGTAGGTTGTCCGGCTGGCGGGGCTGAAGGTGGAGCGTAAATGATCCAGCAGGTCGGGGACAACCACAAAGAGGGGTTCCTCGCCCAAACCGGCGCGGTAATTGCCAACCGCCGCCGCCAAATGGGTCTTGCCGCAGCCGTAACCGCCCATCAGGACCAGCCAACCGGCGGGGTTTTCAGCATACGCCTGCGCCGCCCGGAATGCCCTGACCAGGCTGATCTGCTCGTCCTCGGGGAGTTTTTCACGCTCCCGCAGGCTGAAGTTGCCAAACGTGCGGTCATTCAACAGATGCAACGCCGACAACCCGCCGATTGATTCCTCTGCGGCTGCCGGCGCCCGGTAATCCGGTGCATGGATGGCAACCAGCTGCACCAGGTCGGGATTTTGAATGCGTGAAGCAATCCTGCCGTCCATTTCATCCAGGCTGCTGTTGGAGGTCACCACGGTGGGCAGCCGGTGCAGGGAGCGGTAGTCAATGATCTGAAAGAGCTTTTCCTGCGCCCAGGGAGTGGCATTCTGGGTGCCCAGGTCATCCAGCACCAGCAGTTGAATGCTGCGAATCTCCTCGAAACGCTCCTCGAAAGTCACCTCGGGATCCTGGTAGGCATAGCGCAGCCAGTCCAGCAGGTCGGGGACGGTGAGGAAGATGGTGGGGGTGCCGGCGGCGACCACCTCATGTGCCACGGCGGCTGCCAGGTGCGTCTTGCCGCAGCCGTAACCGCCCATCAGAACCAGCCAGCCTTGCGGTGCCCGGGCGTAGGCTTGCGCCAGGTTAAGCGCCTGCTTGAGGGATTCAACCTGTCTGTCGCCCAAACCGCCGCGCCCTTCCACGCGGAAGGTATCGAATCGAAACTGCTCAAAGGCTTCCAGGTTGCTCAGGTTGTAAAGACGCCGGCTGGCTGCCTGCTCATATTCCTCCTGTCGGCAGGTGCAGACCTGCAATTTGCCAAAGCGCGGGTCATCCAGGGGAACATCCAGCCGCACAAACCCAACATCATTGCAGATGGGGCATCTGGGCTGGCTGGCGGCGGCTGACGACTCAGTGTTCGATGATTTCACCATATTCTCCCTCGACATAGCGGCGCCGATTTTTTTCAGACTGTCCTGGATATCCATCCTGGCTGCCTCTCTCCATCCGTCTCCGCAGGATGGCTTCCACGTAACGCCACGAACGGGCGTTGGCTTGAACCGCCTGACGGATCGCATCCTCAATCCAGGCGGGGGGGTAGGTCTGCTCGGCATCCCGCAGGATGTCAGCCATCAGGGGAGTGAGCGGACCGATATTTTCCTCATACAGGCGGAAGATGTTGGGGCGCTCCAGTTCCAGCCGGATTTCGGGGTGGTTCTGATCCTCCGGCTGCCAGACGCCTTTGAGCAGCCCCTGGTATGCCGCCCTGCCGCGGGGGGTGTTAATGAAATAAATTATATCCCCGTCTTCGCCTGCGGCTGGTTTTGCATAAAGCAGGGTTCCCCGCTTTACCGCCCGTTCCAGCGCATCCGCCAGTTGACCGGCTCCGCCCGGGAGGCTGTCAACCAGGTGGGGATCTTCCGCAAAGTCCCGCCCCACCAGGTAGCGCAGCCTGCCTTCCTGGCGGCTGAGGTGCCAGAAGGCGTACAGGGTGACCTTCAACTCACCCAGGTCATCCACCTGGGGCAGCAATTCAGCAAAGAATGCCTCAGGCAGGGGAGTGGTTTTGGTTTTGGAGGAGCTGAACCCGGCAAATGACATCCCGCCTCCTAGCGCCGTCGTTTTTTGGCTGGGGGTTCCGGCTGGACTGAATGGATCTCGGCATTGTCGAACCGCGCCAGGTTGTTGCGGAATACCACCTCAATCCCGGGGTGGGTTGGACCATTGCGGTGTTTGGCTACGATGAGTTCTGCCAGATTATGGCGCGGGCTGGTCGGATCCATGGCATCGGGGCGGTGAATGAACATCACAATGTCAGCATCCTGCTCGAGGCTTCCGCTTTCCCGCAGATCGGAAAGGACGGGTTTCTTGTCGGTGCGCTGTTCCACTGCACGCGACAGCTGGGCGGCAGCCAGGACCGGCACCTTCAATTCACGCGCCAGGGTTTTCAGGTTGCGGGAGATGTACGAGACTTCCTGGACACGGTTTTCATTGCGCACATCCCCCGACATGAGCTGCAGGTAATCGACAATCACCAGGTCCAGGCTGTGTTCCAGGTCCAGCCGGCGGCACTTGGTGCGCAGCTGCATGGGGGTCAGGGCGGGGGTGTCATCCAGCCAGATTTTGGTATCCCCCAGCACCTCGATGGCGTGCACGAAGAGCGGCCATTCATCCTCTTTCAACTTGCCGGTGCGCATGCGCTGGGTATCGATGCCGGTTTCCTGGGCAATCAGACGCTGGACAAGCTGCTCGTTGGACATTTCCAGCGAGAAGATTGCCACATGTTTTTTATGGATTTGAGCGGCATTCTTTGCCACTGAAAGCAAAAAACCGGTCTTTCCCATGCCCGGGCGACCCGCCACGATCAGCAGGTCGGATTTTTGCAGACCGCCCAGCACCTTGTCCAGATCCAACAAGCCGGTTGGGACGCCGAAAATTTCTTCATCGCGCTGCGAAAGCTGGTCAACCTGGTCGTAATAGGCGCTGATTACAGCATCAATGGGCTTGATGTCGCGCTGCATCTGGTCTTCCTTGAGGCTGAAGATGGATTTCTCCGGCTCGCCGATGCTCGTATCCAGCGACTGATCGCGGGTGTGTGCCAGGCGCGCCAGATTGTTGGCTGCGGTGAGCATGCGGCGCCGAACTGACATTTCCTTGACCACCCGCCCGTACGAAACCGCGTACATGGCGGAGGGGGTCTGGTTGATGAGCGAGAGCAGGTATGCCCCGCCGCCAATCTCATCCAGCTGGCTTTGCTGGTCCAGCTCCTGGACCACCAGCACAAAGTCAGGCGGCTGACGTTTTTCCTGCAGCCGGACAATTGCCTCCCAGATCCAGCGGTTGCGGATGATGTAAAAATCATCCCCGTTCAGAAATTCCGCCAGGTCGTAATACACCTCGCGGTTGATCAGAACCGAGCCCAGCACTGCCTCTTCAGCCTCGCGGCTGTGGGGGAGCTGCTGAATTTCACCAGGGGTATCGTCGTAGGGGGGGAGATCACTCATTGTTTTTGATCGGGTTCTTCAGGCGGTTCTTCATCATCCCCGGATTGATCATCCGGGAGGTTAAAATCCAGGTCCTTGAGGAAATCCTCGAATACGGAGAGCCGGCTACTGGTATCGTCGGGTTCCTCACCCTGTAGGGGTGCCAGAAGCGCCCCTTCCTGCTGGACTTCCTCCTCGGGGATGAGACCGGCGGTATTCATCACATCATCAGCCACCAGGATGGGGATATGGACGCGGGCGGCAAGCGCCAGTGCATCGGACGGGCGGGAATCAATGCGCACCTCGTGGCCATTCACCTCCAGCACCAGCACGCCGAAGAAGACATCCTCCTGCAGCGCCACCACCTCCACCCGTACCAGCCGGGCATCGAGCTGTTTGATGATGTTTTTCACCAGGTCGTGGGTCTGCGGGCGGGCTACTTCAATTTCCTGCATGGCAATTGTGATCGCTTCCGCCTCGAATGGTCCAATCCAGATGGGCAGATAGCGCTCCTTGTTCACCTCGCGCAGCACAACAATCCGCTGCTGGTTGGTCAGACTCACGCGAATGCTGTCAATCACAACTTCGATCATGTTCGCATCCTCCGCAGGCGTGATTGCGCCTGTGAAAACATTCTAACACGCCCAGGGATGGGATGCAACCGAACCAACCGCCGGGCTGTGATTTTTAATATTAACATATATTTTTCCTCCTGTTTATCAATCTTAACAAAAGCCCTGGATTTGCCCTTGCATTTTTTAAGTTTAAGGTATAATGAGTGCACTTTGAATGTCCGGATGAATGGACTGAATACTATGTTGCAGGCATTGACAGGTCGGTCCCTTTGACGACTTCTCAAAAAAGGGGCAACGAGTGAGATCGAGTGCCCTGCAAAGATAATTACAGGAAAAGATTAACGTGACACCATCAAGGGCGAAAATTCTTCTCATCGAAGGAAAGCGATCGGAGAGACCTTCATTGCTGGCGCCATTGACAAAAAAAGGCTTTTTGGTTGAATCAGTTCCCAACGGCAGCGCGGCACTGGCCCGGCTGGGCGAAACCCACCCCGACTTGATTGTGGTGGATGCTGCCTCCATGCGGACCAGCAGCAAGCGCATCTGCCAGTCGCTGCGCGCCAATGCCCCGCGCACCCCCCTGGTGCTGATCCTGGATGAGGGCGGCAATATGGACGAAAAGGTCAATGTCAATGTCGTCTTGCACCTGCCGTTCACCCCGCAGAAATTGATCAACCGGATCAAGCATTTGCTGCCTGCCGAGCACAAGGACATCCTGCAGGTGGGTCCGCTTCAACTGAATGTCCAGCAGCGCTGGGTGAAATGCGGCGAGCGCCAGTCCCGGCTGACACCCCGGCTGGTGATTTTGCTGAAGATGTTAATGGAACACCCCGGAGAGATGATCCAGCGGGAGACGATCTTTAAACAAGTCTGGGAGACGAATTATGCCGGGGACATGCGCACTCTGGATGTGCACATCAGCTGGCTGCGCCGGGCAATTGAGGAGGATCCATCCCATCCGCGCTATATCAAGACCCTGCGCGGAATGGGCTACCGGCTGGATGTGCAATAAAAAGGGTGGACACACCGGTCCGTCGCTGGGATATTACAAAGATATCGAAATCAACCCTGCAGGGGCGCACACCAGGCGCCCCTGATTTATTTACATAAACAAAACAGGACGGAAGATTTCTTCCGTCCTGTTGCTGTTCTAAATCATGAATTAACCCCAGCCCAAACCACGCACCAGCGCCAACAGCAGACCGCCGGCAATCACACTGCCCAACTGACCCGCCGTGTTGGAGCCCATGGCGTGCATCAGGATGAAATTCTCAAAATCCTCGTCCTGTGCCATTTTGGCGGACAGCCTGCCTGCCATCGGGAAGGCGCTGATGCCGCATGCCCCGATCAGCGGGTTGATCTTCCAGCCCGAGAGGACGCACATCAGCTTGCCAAACAGCAGTCCGGCGATGGTATCAATCACGAACGCCAGCAAACCCAGACCCAAAATCATCAGCGTCTGGAACTGGAAGCCGGTCTCGGGGCTGTAGAGGAAGCTTGCCGCCGTCATGGTCGAGCCGATTGCCAGCCCGAGGAAGAGGGTTGAGATGTTGATGATCTCATTCTGCACCGCCTTGTTCAGCCGGTCCACCACACCCGATTCCTTGATCAGGTTGCCAAGCATCAACGAAGCGATGAGGGGGGCGGCATCCGGGGCAATCAGGCTGATCAACACCGTCACCAGGATGGGGAAGAGCACCACACCCAGCCGGGAGACTTCCCGCGGGGCGTAATCCATGCGCACCAGGCGTTCCTTGCGGCTGGTCATCAGCTTCATGATTGGAGGCTGGATGATGGGGATGAGGCTCATGTACGAATACGCCGCCACCGCCACCGGTCCCAGCATGTGGGGCGCCAACTGCGAGGTGACGAAGATGGCGGTCGGTCCGTCAATGGCACCGATGATGCCGATGGAAGCGGCTTCCTTCATTTCAAAGCCCAGCAGAACCGCCAGGAGGAGGGTGCCGTAAATGCCAAACTGACCCGCCGCGCCCAGCAGCACCAGCTTGGGCTGTGCCAGCAGCGGTCGGAAATCAATCATGGCGCCCACGCCCACGAAGATCAACAGCGGGAAGAGTTCGGTTTTAATACCCGCCTCATAAATCCAGTACATCCAGCCGCCTTCCACGTAAGCCGACATGCCAAGGTTGGCAAAGATGCAGCCCACGCCAATCGGCAGGAGCAGGACGGGTTCAATTTCCTTTGCCACCGCCAGGTACACCAGCACGCAGCCCAGCGCAATCATCACGCCGTTTGCCCACGTGAACTCGGTGATACCCTTGGTGAGATATACAATTACCTGGGAGAGGTCCATATGCCCGCTCCGTTATTCCGTGAACTCAACCAACGCCTGACCATGTTTGACGTGATCGCCCACCGCCACCAGGACGGCAGCCACCACGCCATCGCGGTTGGCGCGGATGGCATTTTTCATCTTCATGGCTTCCAGGGTCAGCAACTCCTGACCGGGTTTGACGGCATCGCCGGGCTTGACGGCAATGGCAACAATCACGCCAGGGATGGGTGCGGGCACCGCTTTGGCGGAGCTGACCGGTGCAGCTGCCGGAGCCTGGACTTTGAGCGCCGCGGGTGCTGCAGGTGCAGCCGGCGCAGCTGGGAAAGCCCGGTGTGCGAGACGCTCATCGGCACGCCGTCGAACAAGTCGTGTGCCAGATCCACACTGGCGGCACACAGACCGATCATCCAGTAGCCACCATCGGTGGCCAACCCGATGGTGTCGACTCCCCGGTGCGCGGCGGCGATGGCATCGGCCAACGCGGCACCCACGTGTGGGGTCTCCATGCCGACGATCACACCTGGGCCGAGATCTTGGAAGCCGTTGCGCAAGCGTTCCTCCAGCCCATCGCCCCGCTGCGCCACGACGTCGAACGTCGCCGGCATCCACGACTGAGGCTCGCCGTCGAGCAGCAGCACTCGGCGTGCCCCGGTGAGATCCGCCACGGCTTCGACCGCCAGCAGCGAGTCGAACAGCGCCGCGCCGGCCACACGCGCTGCTTGCTCCGCGGTGCACGGCGGGCACAACCGAGTCTTCACCTGGCCGGCAACCGGGGCTTTGGCGATGACGGTGACGTGCATCGGTCAGCGATCCTCGTTGGCGCGCAACAGGCTGCCCATGTCGCGCACGGCGCCGATGGTGCCGCGCACCGTTCCCGTGACCTTCGAGCGGCCCTCGCGCTCGCGGTACTCGACGGGCACGTTGCGCACTCGCCACCCCGCTCCCTGAGCTCGAAGGACCATCTCCAACGGCCATCCGGAACGACGGTCGCGCAGGCCCAACGCCAGCAACCCTTCGCGGCGAGCCGCGCGCATGGGCCCGATGTCGGACAGGCGCAGGCCGGTACGCCGGCGCACCTCCATTGCCAGCACTCGATTCGCCACCCGCGCATGCACCGGCCAGGCGCCGCGGCCGGCGATGCGCGCACCGAGCACGAGATCGGCTTCGTCGCGCAGCACGTAGCCGGCAACCAGCGGCAGCGCCAATGGGTCGAGCGAGGCATCGCAATCCATGAAGCAGACGATGTCGTCGGTCGCGGCTTGCAGGCCTGCCCAACAGGCCGAGCCGAAGCCGCGCACCGGTTCGCTGATCACGGTGGCACCCAGCTCGGCGGCGATGGCAGCGGTATGGTCGGTCGACCCGTTGTCCACCACGATGGCGCGGTAGCCGGCCGGCATCCGTCGCAGCACCCACGCCACGGCGGCCGCCTCGTTGAGCGCTGGAAGGATGACATCAGGCATTGCGAACCTCACACATCGACGACGCAACCATTGAAGACGACGAACCTGAAGACGACGAACCTGAAGACGACGAACCTGGGGACGACGAACCTGGGGACAGCACCGTGAGCACCGCACCGTGAGCACTACACCGCGCACCGGCACGAGCAAGGTGTTGGTCACCGGCGGCGCCGGCTTCATCGGCTCGCACATCGTGGATGAGCTGATCGCGTTGGGCCACGAGGTGGTGGTGGTCGACGACCTCGACCCGGCGGCTCATCAGGGCATGCCGGCGGGGCTGAACCCACTCGCTCACTACGTGTGGCACGACGTGCGCGACCAGACGGTGTGGCCCACGCTGCTGCGCGGCGTGGATGCCGTGTGCCACCAGGCCGCCAAGGTGGGCCTGGGTGTCGACTTCGCCGACGTCGCCGCCTACGTGAGCCGAAACGACCTGGGCACGGCGGTGCTCCTGCACGCGCTGCACGACATCGCCTTCGCCGGTCGGCTGGTGCTGGCCTCGAGCATGGTGGTGTACGGCGAGGGACGGTACCGATGCCCCGAGCACGGCGTGGTGCGGCCCGGGCCGCGCCTGCAAGCCCACCTGGAGGCGGGCCAATACGAGCCGCCGTGCCCAGCATGCGGCGGACAGCTGATTGCCGAGGCCGTGCCGGAGGACCACTGGCTCGACCCGCGCAACGTGTACGCCACCACCAAGCTGGCGCAGGAGGGACTGTGCACGGCCTACGAACGCGAGCACCCCGGCAGCACCGTGACTGCACTGCGCTACCACAACGTGTACGGCCCGCGCATGCCACGCGACACCCCATACGCGGGCGTGGCCAGCCTGTTCCGCAGCTCGTACGAACGCGGTGAAGGCCCGCGCGTGTTCGAGGACGGCGGGCAACGACGCGACTTCGTCCATGTGTCGGATGTCGCGCACGCGAACGTGTTGGCGCTCACCAACGAGCAACCGGCTGCCGGCGCGTTCAACGTGTGCTCCGGCACCCCGCGCACGATCCTCGACATGGCGGGAGCGCTGCGACCCGACGGAGCACCGGCGCCACGCGTCGTGGGCGGCTATCGCCTCGGCGACATCCGCCACGTGTTCGCCAACCCAGAGCGCGCAGCTGCCCGTCTGGGCTTTCGCGCAGCTGTCACGTTCGAGGACGGCATGCGCCAGTTCGCCACCGGCGCGCTGCGCAGTGTCGCCGGGCCTCGGCCCGACGAACTGACCCGCGGCACCATGACCGCACGTGCCGACTGAGAGCCGGTTCACCACGTCGACACCGTCACCACTTCGACACCAGGGCGGCCTGCAGCACGATTGCACACGTCGCCTGCACGGCGACGGCACCAGCGCCCGACCACCGACGCCGACGGGAGACCAGCGCCGCCCCGGCGAGGGCGAGCCATGGGTAGAAGATCAACCAGATTCGCTCGACCTCGCCCTTCGTGTAGGTGGACAGGTGCGATGCGGTGAGCGCAACTGTTGCTCCACCCACCAGCAACCACATCCGCCGACTGCGCAGCGTGCCCATGCCCAGCACGGTCACCGGGCCCAGCGCGAACAGTGCGGCGCCGAGGTTGCCGATCGCGAAGTAGCTCCACCGACGAAAGCCGGCGGAGCCCGCGTGGTACTGCTCTCGGGTCGCATCCACGCCATCGAGCCACCAGAAGCCGGCGATCCAGAACGCGGCCACCACCGCAAGACCGGCAGCGACGCCGGCCATCACCACCAACCAGGCGCCACGCTCGCGTCGCACCAGCGCCGCCAGCAGCAGCACCGCAGGAATCACGAGCAGCATCGCGCCGAGATACGTGAGGAACAAGAGGCATCCCAGCAGCAGGCCGGCCGCAATGCCGAACCACGCTGCACGCGTCCCATCGCGGTTCGCTCCTTCCGCGACCAGCGCAACGCCGAGCGCTCCGACCGCCGCGAACACAGCATCGCCCGACGTCACCATCCACACCGCATACGGCGCGACGATCAGCAATGGCGCCGCCCGACGCATCCATTCGTCGCCTGCGACCGCCCGCACGGTGAGAAGCACCGCGACCGCCGTTGCACCGGTTGCCAGCAACGACAAGCCCACCACCGGCCACACGCCGTGCAGGCCGACTGCCTCGAGGAACTTGAGCACGAGCACGAACCCCGGCGGATGGCCACGCACGTGAACCGAGTAGCGATCGAGCTGCTCGACGAAGGTGCGTACGAACTCGCCGGCGGGTGGAGCCGTGCTCAGGTTTGCCCAGTACTCCGTGGGGTGCTCGGCGCCGTAGCGCAAACCGTCGGCCCCGTCGGTCAATGCCAGCAGCGCCGCGAACAACGCAGCACCGACGCCTGTCGCGAGCAGCACCCATCGTTGACGCGCCCGCCACCACCACCCGAGCCGGCAGCTGATCGCCAGCGCGGCCGCCAGCACGCCGGCACCGACCAGGCCCCAGCCGAAGCGCCACACCCAACCGTCGATCTCATCGCGCCCCACCAGTGGTGCGGCACCGAGGTTGACGCGGGTGTTGGTTCGCTGCTCGGCCCGACCCTCGACCATGCTCCACCACACCACGGCGGCGCCGGTAGCGAGCAACGCGGCCGGCAGCAGCCGACGACGCCAGCGGGTCATTCAGCCAACGTTGCGGCAACCGGCGAGTGGCTCGCCGCTGCTGCGTCGACCTGCACCGAGCCGGCACCCAGCACGCGCCGGGCGAACAACGCCGACGCCACTGCAAGGCCACCCCAGAACGCCATGTTGGTGCCTGTCGATACCTTCTGCACCGCGCCATCGTCGCGCATGTAGTCGAACGTCTGCTGGAAGAGGACGGCGACGGCGAGAGCGGCGAAGCCTGCCGCAGCCACGTATGCCAGCACGGCCTTGCGGCTGCCCGCGATGAGCAGCACCCCGCAGGCGACGGTGAGCAGCGCCCACAGCGGGTTGAAGAACAGGAACTTCAGCTCCCACCGTCGGGTGACGCCACCGTCCGCGTTGGCGAACCCGGCATCGCTGCCCAGCAGCGCGGCCGCCTTGCCGGTGAAGTCGATCGAGCGCGCCACGAACAGCCCGAGCGCCCCGACCACGACGGCCACGATGCCGGTGGAACGCATCGCTCGGCCGGATCGCGCGGGCGCGCCGGCGAGCACCCCGTCGACGCCGAGATGATCGCCCGACGGCACCGCCCACAACAACAGGTGCAGCCCGATCATGAGCAGGTACGACCAGGCCCACTCGTCGGCCCTCGGGTAGTAGAGCACCGAGAGACCGATCGGCACCGCCATCGCGGCACCGGCGAGCGCGACGAGGCGCGAGCGGTACCCGATGAGCAGCAGGGCGGCAACCACCGCCTCGCTGATGAGCGTGAACCAGCCGAAGAGCTGGAAGTTGGGCAGCACCAGCTCGCGCAGCGCCCATCGATACGGCGCGAGTGGAGCGTTGTCGGCACCTGCCGCAACGTACTTGTAGAGGCCCCCGCCGTTGGCCTCGCCGAAGTCGGTGGGCACCTTCCAGTGCAGGTTGGCCAACCACATCAACCCCGCGAGGATGCGCACGCCGCCGATGGTGAAACCCTGCGCCCTCACCACCATCTCTGCACGAGTCGTCATGGCGATCAGCATTGCAGCGCGCTTCGCGTGCACCGCTCAGTTTCGGGAAAGTTTCGTGCTTCCCAATCGCCGCCGACGCGGATGCCACCTACCATCCTGGGCCATGGAAGGACCGGCAACCTGGGGCAAACGGGATCAGGGCGGGTTGCAGGCGGCGATCGACGAGCTACCCACGTTCCTGAGCGCGACCGTGTTGCACCTCGGGCATGACGACCCATCGCTGCTTGCCATGCTCACCGGTGAACACAGCTGCGTTGCACACGTGTCGGAGGCGGAGGTCATCAACCTCCAGATGGAGCGTCGGTACGACCTGGTCGTCATCGGCACAACCCTCCTCGCGAGCGACGACGGGCATCGGCGCGCGGTCATGCATGCAGCGATGCAGCACGTCGACCGCGGCGGTCACCTGGTCATCATCCACCAGCACACCCAACCCGCGCTCGGCGACGGGTTTCGAGCCGACGATCTGCACCTGCTCGGCTGCTATCCGGTCGGCACCATGCACTTGTCGCTGTATCGACGCGGCGACCGCCTCACCGTGCACGATCTGCTGTTCGAAGCACGCGCGACGATTCGCCGCCTCACGGCCAACCAACTGCACGACCGAATGCAGTCGGCCGATCCTCCGCTGGTGCTCGACACGCGCACGCACACCGACCGCGGGCGCTTCGGTGTCATCCCGGGCTCGGTGCACGTGCCGCGCACAGTGGTCGAGTGGCATCTCGATCCGGCCAACGGCTACTTGCACCCGGAGATGCGATCGTTCGACCAAGCGCTCGTGCTGGTGTGCAACGGTGGGTACAGCTCGTCACTGGCCGCCGCCAACCTCGTGCGCATCGGGTTCACCGATGTCGCCGACCTGATCGGTGGGCACACCGCCTGGTGCACCACCGGGCTGCCCGTCGTTCGCGCCGACCACTCGCATCTCGACACGCCTGCGTTCGACGAAATGAGCGTCAAGTACGAGCGATGAGCTCGTCGTACGAGTGCTGCACCGCATGCACGATCAGCTCGCGAACACGAGCGACGTTGGCGTGCATCATCGCGAAGACGGCCTCCATCGTGACCGGCTCGTGGCCGTCGACGCCGGCGTCGTAGTCGGTGACCAGCGCCACCGACGCGTAGCGAATGCCGAGCTCGGCTGCGAGTACGGCCTCCGGGTAGCCGGTCATGTTCACGACGTGCCACCCCATCGAACGGAACCATTCGCTCTCCGCGCGCGTGGAGAAGCGGGGGCCGTTGATCACCACCATCGTGCCGCCATCCACCACGTCGGCCCCGGTACGCCGACCGGCCAGCACCAAGTTGGCGCGCAACACTGGGTCGTAGGGGTCGGCGAAGCTCTGGTGGTGCACGGGGCCGCCGGTGCCGGGTTCGCCGGCCGGGCCGCCCACGTCGTGAAAGGTGTCGGGACGACCCCAGGTGCGATCCACCACCTGATCGATCACCAGCAACTGGCCAGGATGGATGTCGGGCTGCAAGGAGCCCACCGAGCAGGGAGTGACGATCGAACGAACGCCCATCGAGTGCATCGCCCACAGGTTGGCCCGGTAGGGCACGCGGTGCGCGGCGAACTGGTGCTGGCGGCCGTGCCGCGCCATGAACGCCACGCGATTCCCTGCAACCGAGCCGACGACGACCGGCCCTGCCGGCCAGCCGTACGGGGTGTCGACCACATGCTCCTCGGCATCGTCGAGGAACTCGTAGAAGCCCGACCCGCCGAACACCCCCAACGGCACGCCCGGTGCGCCCGTCGCAGTCTCCGTCGGTTGATCTGTCGGTTGCGTTGCGGTCATCGTGCGTTCATAGCACGACGAACGGTCGTACAGTCGCGGCGATGGCAACCGCGGCAGCGAAGGCACCCAGCACGTTCCTGGTGGCTGTGTGAGCGAGCCTGAGCACCGCGTCGTGCCGCTGCCGTCGTCGTTCGAGCTGCGCGAAGGGTCGTTGCCGATCACCGCCCTCACCCGCATCGTGATCGCCGACGAGCACGAGCACGACCACCAGCACGACCAGACGGTGAACCACCTCATCGGCGACGTGCAGCGAGCCACGGGGATACACCTGGCCCGCACCGCGACGGCTGCGGCCGGCGACATCGAGCTGCGTCTGGACGGCGACCCCGGCCAGCTCGGGCCGGAGGGCTACGCGCTCGACATCGACGAACAGGGTGCAACCGTGCGCGCCGCCACTCCGCATGGCGTGTGGAACGGCACGCGCACGCTGGTGCAGTTGCTCCCGCACACGCCCGTCGACACGTCGCTGCCGTTCGCGCACATCCTCGATCGACCGCGCTACGAGTGGCGGGGGGTGATGCTCGATGTGGCACGGCACTTCTTCGGTGTCGACCAAGTGCTGCGCTTCATCGAGCTGATCGCTCGCTGCAAGTTGAACCGGCTACATCTGCACCTCACCGACGACCAAGGGTGGCGCATCGCCATCGACGGGTGGCCAGCGCTCACCGGCGTCGGCGGCAGCTCCGGCGTGAGCGGCAGCGCCGGGGGCTACTTCACCCGCGCCGACTATGCGGAGATCGTCGCCCATGCCGCTCGTCACTTCATCACGGTGGTTCCCGAGCTCGACATGCCCGGCCACACCAACGCCGCGCTCGCCTCGATACCGGGGCTGAACCTCGATGGCATCGCACCTCCCGCCTACACCGGCAAGGGCGTCGGCTTCAGCTCGTTGCGCCTGGCGGCACCGGCGACCCGCCGGTTCATCAGCGATGTGATCGGGCAGTTGGCGGCCGACACACCCGGCCACTACCTGCACATCGGCGGCGACGAAGCGCATGCCACCGACCATGCGGAGTATCGCCAGTTGGTCGAACTGCTGCAGCACGAGGTGCGGCGCCACCACAAGCAGATGGTCGGCTGGGAGGAGATCGCCAACGCCGATCTCGCCGCCGGCTCGATCGTGCAGCACTGGCTGCAGCCCGCCGTGGCACGCCGCGCGCCTCCAGACTCACGATTCGTGATGTCGCCGGCGGCGCACACATACCTCGACATGAAGCACACCCCGCAGTGCACGCTCGGGCGCCGATGGGCGGGCTTCATCGACGTGGACACCGCCTACGACTGGGACCCCGCCACCCTGATCGACGGCATCGGCGACGACCGCATCGCCGGTGTCGAGGCGCCGTTGTGGACGGAGAAGGTGGCCACCTTCGACGACGTGCAGCACCTCTGCTTCCCTCGGCTGGCATGCCTGGGGGAAGTGGGGTGGACCCCGCAGCACCTGCGCAACTGGTCAGGCTTCCGGCCGCGACTGGCCGTGCACGCGGACAGGCTCGCCGCGATCGGGGTACCCCTGTACCGATCGGCGTTGCTCGACTGAGCCCGAGTTCGCGTACCGTAGGCAGCTGCGAGCAGCTGGAACGAGCGCCACAGGAGAACGAAGTGAACACCCCGCAAGGCTTCCCCACCCCGCCCTTCCCCCAGGGGCCACCCGGCCGTGGCCCGCAGAGCACCCCGTTGGGCGCACCCGCCTCGACACCCAGCTGGATGCCGCAGGACCAACCGCCCAACAAGAGCGGCCGCAACACCGCCCTCGCCGTGCTCGCGCTCGTGGTGGTGATCGGCGCCGCCGCGGTGGTCTTCCTGTTCACCCGCGACGACGATGAGGCCTCGGTCGACTCGCCGAGCCCAGCCACCCAACAGCAGGTCGACGAGGTGCTCGCCACCGTGCCCACGCCCACCGTCACCGTGCCGCCGGTCACCGTCACCAGCGCGGTCGTCGACCCGCTGCCGCCGCCGACAGCGCTCGCGCCAGCAAACCTGTTCACCGGCACCCGGGCTGCCGAGGTGATCGCCGAGATCGGTGTGGCGCGAGGGGCTGCACCGCTGCGCATCCTGCAGGCGTTGTTCTACCCGGAGTACGCCTTCGCGCAGGTGCAGGACCCGTCGATCCCCGCGAACGTCGACGAGTACCAGTGGCGCGGCGACCTCAGCGGCCCGGCGCCGGTGACGCTGACGGGCGACGGCGACCTGGAGGCGAACCTGTTCTCCGACACCGAGGTGAACTGGGCCGTCATCCCCACGCTGGTCGAGACCGCGCTCGCGCAGATCCCCATCGAGGGCGCCGAGGTCAGCCACATCTCCGTGCAGCGCAACCTGCCGTTCAGCGATGCCGTCCAGATCCGGGTCTTCGTCAACGGCACGCGCACCAGCGGCTACCTCGATGCCGATGCGCAGGGCACGGTGATCAACGTCAGCCAAGGCTGAGCCGTCGGCGCCGAACACAGGACGTAGAAAACTTGATACGACTCGTAGCAAGTTTTCTACGTCGAGATACGCTGTGAACATGGCGCTCGATCCGAAGAAGTGGACCCTCAAGACCAACGAAGCCTTTGCCGCGGCCATCGACCAGGCAAAGGCACTCAGCAACCCCGAGCTCACCCCCGACCACGTGCTGGCCGCGCTCATGCGGCAAGACGACACCATCGTGCCCGCGGTGCTGGCCAAGCTGGGTCTTGCCCCCTTGATGGTGCGCAACAAGGCCGACGAAGCGGTGGGCAAGCTGCCCAAGGCCTACGGCGGGCAAGACCCGCGCATGAACCGCGAGCTCGACAACGTGGTGCAGAACGCGCAGCAGTACCAGAACGACCTGAAGGACGACTTCCTCTCCGTCGAGCACCTGCTGCTGGCCATGAACGCTCGCCTCGGCATCGGCAGCGAAGAGCTGTTGCAGGCGCTCAAGGAAGTGCGCGGCAGCCACCGGGTCACCAGCCAGAACCCGGAAGAGAACTTCGCAGCGCTGGAGAAGTACGGGCAAGACCTCACCCAGCGCGCCCGCGACGGCAAGATCGACCCTGTCATCGGGCGCGACGACGAGATCCGTCGGGTCATCCAGGTGCTGTCGCGTCGCACCAAGAACAACCCGGTGCTCATCGGCGAGCCGGGCGTGGGCAAGACCGCCATCGTGGAAGGCCTGGCCCGCCGCATCGCCGATGGCGACGTACCCGAGGGCTTGAAGAACAAGCGACTGATCAGTCTCGACATCGGCTCGATGCTGGCCGGCGCGAAGTACCGCGGTGAGTTCGAGGAGCGGCTGAAGGCCGTGCTGAAGGAGATCACCGACGCCGCCGGTGAGGTCATCACGTTCGTCGACGAGATCCACACCATCGTCGGCGCCGGCGCAGCCGAGGGCGCAATGGACGCCGGCAACATGATCAAGCCGATGCTCGCTCGTGGCGAGCTGCGCATGATCGGCGCCACCACGCTCGACGAGTACCGCAAGCACGTCGAAAAAGACCCGGCCCTCGAGCGCCGCTTCCAGCAGGTGTACGTGGGTGAGCCGTCGGTGGAGGACACCATCGGCATCCTGCGCGGCCTGAAGGAGCGCTACGAGGTGCACCACGGTGTGCGCATCCAGGACAGTGCGCTGGTGTCGGCGGCGGTGCTCAGCAACCGCTACCTCACCAACCGCTTCCTGCCAGACAAGGCCATCGACCTGATGGACGAAGCCGCCTCGAAGCTGCGCATCGAGATCGACTCGCTGCCCACCGAGATCGACGTCGTGCAGCGCCGCATCCTGCAGCTGGAGATCGAAGAGGTTGCGCTGGCGAAGGAGACCGACACAGCATCCAAGGAGCGGTTGGAGACCATCGTCGACGAGCTGGCCACGCTCAACGTGCAGGTGCACGGCATGAAGGCGCACTGGGAGAACGAGAAGCAGGCCATCGACGCGATCCGCTCGCTGAAGGAAGAGCTCGAGCAGCTGCGCACCCAGCTCGAGCGCGAAGCTGATCTCAACGTCGCGGCCGAGATCCGCTTCGGCCGCATCCCCGAGCTCGAGCGCCGCATCCACGAAGCCACCGCGCACCTCGACGAGCTGCAGGTCGGCAACCGCATGCTGAAGGAGGAGGTCGATGCGGAGGACATCGCCGAGGTCGTCAGCAAGTGGACGGGCGTGCCGCTCAGCCGTCTCATGGAAGGTGAGATGACCAAGCTGATCCACCTGGAAGAGCAGCTGCACCAGCGGGTCATCGGCCAGGACGACGCGGTCACGGCGGTCGCCAACGCCATCAGGCGCTCGCGAGCAGGACTGTCCGACCCGAACCGCCCGATCGGTTCGTTCATGTTCCTCGGCCCCACCGGCGTCGGCAAGACCGAGCTGGCCCGCGCCGTCGCGGAGTACCTGTTCGACGACGAGAAGTCGATGGTGCGCATCGACATGGGCGAGTACATGGAGAAGTTCTCCGTCACTCGGCTCATCGGGGCGCCGCCCGGCTACGTGGGGTACGACGAAGGTGGCCAGCTCACCGAAGCGGTGCGCCGGCGGCCCTACAGCGTGATCCTGCTCGACGAGATCGAGAAGGCGCACCCCGACGTGTTCAACGTGCTGCTGCAGGTGCTCGACGACGGCCGGCTCACCGACGGGCAGGGCCGCACGGTCGACTTCACCAACGTGGTGCTCATCATGACCTCCAACCTTCCGGGCGACCCACTCGGCTTCTTCAAGCCCGAGTTCATCAACCGCGTCGACGACATCATCCGCTTCCGGTCGCTCACGGAAGACGACCTGCTGCGCATCGTCACCATCCAGGTCGAGCGCCTGCGCTCGCGCATGGCCGATCGGCGCATCACGCTCACCCTCACCGACGCGGCCCTGGCATGGATCGCACACGAAGGGTACGACCCGTCGTTCGGCGCTCGCCCGCTGAAGCGCGTCATCCAACGCGAAATCGCCGACCCGGCATCGTTGCTCATCCTCGCCGGCACGGCCAGCGAGGGCGACACCGTCACGGCCGACATCGTCGACGGGCGCCTGGTGCTCACCACCCACTGATCGCCGCCTGGCCTGCACTGCGCCGCCCTGGCGCGCGGAACGATGCTTCGCAGCTCAAGGAACGACCAAGGTCCCCACTCACCGTGACCAAAGCCCACTCGCGGACTCACTTGGTACCCGTACCGTGTCGCCAGGCAAGAGAAAGGAACGGTCATGACCATCATGTCGCACCGGTTCCTAGCGAATGGGCTCACGGTCCTCGGTTTGGGCCTGGCAGCCACGGGATTCCTCGGGGCCACCAACATCAGCGCCGATCAGGGCGCAGAGAGGGTCGCCACTGTCAACCGGTGCGGCGGCCCGGTGCTCGACATCGTCGACGAGGCGATGCTGCGGGTGGAGTGCGAGGAGACAACCACCACGGAGGCAGCGACCACCACCACCGAGGTAGCCACCACCACCACCGAGGCGGCCACCACCACCACGGCGGCAGCCACCACGACCACCGAGGCGGCCACCACCACCACGGCGGCGGCCACCACGACCACCATCGCGGCCACCACCACCACGGTGGCACCCACCACCACGCTGGTCACGACCACGACAGTGGTACCCACCACGACGCTGGTCACGACCACCACAGTGGTACCCACCACCACGGTGGTACCCACCACCGTCGCGCCGACGACCCTGGCCGCAACGACGACTCAGGTTGCCAGTGAGGGGCCGGTGACGACCACGCAGCTCTCCAGCGCGCTGCCCACAACGGGCGGCGATCCGACGAGCCGGCTGGTTGCCGGCATGGCACTGGCAGCGTTGGGTGTGAGCCTGCGGCTCGTCGCACGGCGCACCGCCTGACAGGTACGTCGCTGTCCAGCAGCTCAGCGCAGGTCGGCCACCACTGAGCTGCTGCGGCCGACGCACGCCTCGAGCTGCGAGCGCAGGCCCGGTGCTGTGCTCGGTTCGGCCAGCGTGGTGAGGCCCGGATAGACCACCCTGCTGCCGACCACGTTGCACAGCAGCACTGTCCAGGGCTCGGTGAGCCACGAGCCATCGGCCTGCTGGGTGAAGCGGACGCTGGCCAGCAGCCCATCGAGCGTGCGAGGGTCGGAGTACTTGTCGCGGCCGCTCACACCCATGCCGGAGATGAAGTTGCCCAGGCTCCAGTAGACGAGCGTGCCGTTCACTCTCTCCACCGGCTGCACCACGTGTGGGCCGTGGATGATGACGAGGTCGGGGTGCGCCTGCGAGGTGATCTGCTGCACCAGCGCCCGGTCGTCTCCGGTCGGTGCGTTCTGCATCTCCACGTACACGTGCAACGACACGATCACCACCTCGGCACCCGCGGCGCGAGCGACGGCCACGTCGTCGATCACGTTGGCGGCTGTCACGCCCTGGCGCAACCGCCACCAGTCGGCCGGGAAGCCGGTGTTCGAGTTGCGGGCGAACGCGAGGTGGCTCACCTGCACGCCGCTCACGGAGATCAGTTGCGGCGCCGCCTCCGCCGGGCTGCGGGCGGTGCCGGCGTGGCCCAGCCCGGCCCCGTCGAGCGCCTCCAGGGTGGTGCGGATGCCGTCGACCCCGGCATCGTTGGCGTGGTTGGAGGCTGTGCTGCACCGGTCGAACCCGAGCCGCACCAGATCGGCAGGCAGCTCAGCGGCCGCCAGGATCAGGTTCGTGCCGTAGTTGCTCTTGCCGGCAAAGCCCACCGTTGCGCCGGGCGCGCCGATCGGTGTCTCCATGTGGCAGATCGCCAGGTCGGCAGCGCGCAGGATGGGCCCCACCGGGCGCAGCAGTGGCTCGTAGTCGTACCTGGTGCCCGCAGGTGCCCAGCCCGCAGCAGCGTTGTTGACGAGGCCCTCGGACAGGAAGTCGCCGACGGCGGCGACAGTGAACGTGCGGCTCGGCGGCTGCAGCCGAACGGCGCCTGTGGAGACCTCGCCCGGGTCGGTGGGCTGAGCAGATGCCACGGCCGCGGCGAGCGCGACGAGAGCGGCCGTTGTCACCACCAGCACACGCGTCGTACGCATCGCGCCAGCGTAGGTTGCGCGGCACCAGCCACGCCGCCCACAGCGTCGGTCGCCTACGCTGAGCGGCCGCGACGCAGAGGAGGAAGCATGCCCGAGGAGTTCGAAGGTGATCTTGCGGGGGCGGTGTTCTGGGGTGCCGATCTCAGCGGCGCCCGGTTCCGCGACGTCGATCTCAGCGGCGCGACGATCAGTCATGCCTCGCTGGTCAACGTCGACATCGACGCACTCATCGAGCACGTCGTCATCAACGGCGTCGACGTGACGGCATACGTGAACGAGCGCGATCCGTGGTACCCGCTGAGAGCGATGCTCCGTCCTTCCGACCCCGACGGCATGCGCGCCGCGTGGGCGGCCCTGGAGAGCGAGTGGGCGAAGACGATCACCCGGGCGACGGCCCTCGGCGACGACGCGCTGCACGAGTCGGTCAACGACGAGTGGTCCTTCGTCCAGACCCTCAGACACCTCATCTTCGCGATCGACAAGTGGTTCACGGCGCCGATCCTCGCCGAGCCCTTCCACCCGATCGGGCTGCCCAACTCCGGTTCCATCGACTACCCCTGGCCGGGTCTCGACTACGCCCTCACGCCCACGGCCGCCGAAGCGCTCGCCGTGCGTGCGGATCGTTCGCAACGAGTTCGCGACCATCTCGCGGTGGTTGCGACGACCGACCTGATCCGCCCCGTCGAGGTGCTGGAGAACGGCACGAACTCGGTGCAGGACTGCGTCTTCACCGTGTTCGAGGAAGAGTTCTGGCACAACCGCTACGCACAACGCGACCTCGCACTGCTGGAAGCGACCGCCTGAGCCCACTGTCGAAGTGCGGGCTGCCGGGGCCCTCAGTTGCGGGGATCTAGCTGTTGCGGAAGCGGCGCACGGCCAGCGGCGCGAGCACTGCGGTGATGGCCAGCGACCAGGCGATGGAGCCCCACACGTAGTCCATCGGCTCGGTGCCCAGCATGAGCGCACGCACCCCGCGCACGGTGATGCTCAACGGCTGACGCTCGGCCCACCAGCGCAGCCAGTCGGGCATGGTGTCGGGCGGCACGAAGGCGTTGGAGGCAAACGTGAGCGGAGCCAGGAGCGGGAATGCCGCCGCCTGCGCGGCCTCGCCGTTGGTGACCGAAAGGCCGATGAGGGCGAAGATCCAGCAGATGGCGAACCCGAACAGCACCATCAGGCCGACGCCCGCCGCCACCTTCAACGCGTTGGTGTGCGTGTTGAAACCGACGAGGAAACCGACGAACAGCATCATGGTGACGACGAAGACGTTGCGCGTGGTATCGGCAAGCACCCGGCCCCCGAGTACCGCCGATCGACTCATCGGGAGCGACTTCAGCCGCTCGAGCAAGCCCTTGTTCTTGTCTTCTGCGAGGCCGACGGCAGTGTTGATGGCGCCGAACGTGACCGTCTGCACGAAGATGCCCGGCATCAGGTAGTCGACGTACGGCAGGCCGGCTGCGCCGCTGGGGATCGCACCGCCGAACACGTAGCGGAACATGAACACGAAGATGAGTGGCTGCACCAGTGCGAACACCAGCAGTTGCGGCACACGGCGCACCACGGTGAGGTTGCGCCACACCATGGCCATGGTGTCGCGCGCAGCCCACATGAAGCCGCTGCCGGCATGAGTGGAGATGGCGACGTGAGTGGGGAGGGCGGCGTTGGGGGTGTTCATGAGTTGGCTCCGCTGTTGCCGGTGAGGGTGAGGAAGACGTCGTCGAGCGTTGGTTCGCGCAGCGCAACGTGCGCAGGAACGACGTCGGCGCTGCTGAGCCGGTTGAGCGCATCGCGCAGCGTGCTGGGGCCGTTGCTCATGACGAGCCGCACGATGGTGCCGGCGGCAACGGTGCCGCCCAGCAGCTCGGCAGCCACGACGGCGATCTGCGGGGAGGCCAGCTCGAACTCGATGACCGTGTCGCCCAGGCGCGACTTCAGCTGCTTGGCCGTGCCTTCGGCGGCAATGAGACCTTTGTCGATGACGACGATGTTGTCGGCCAGGCGATCCGCTTCCTCGAGGTACTGGGTGGTGAGCAGCACCGTGGTGCCGTCGGCGACGAGCGTCTCGATGACCTCCCAGAGGTCGAGGCGGCTGGCCGGGTCGAGACCGGTGGTCGGTTCGTCGAGGAACAGCACGGGTGGGTGCGTGACGAGCGCGGCACCGAGGTCGAGCCGGCGGCGCATGCCGCCTGAGTAGGTACGCACCGGGCGGTTGCCGGCATCGGTGAGGTGGAACTGGTCGAGCAGCTCGTCGGCGCGTTGCCGTGCGGCGGCCTTGCCGATGTGCGTGAGCCTGCCGACCAGGACGAGGTTCTCGCGACCGGTGAGGTTCTCGTCGACGGCTGCGTACTGGCCGGCGAGGCCGATGCTGCGCCGCACCGCTTGCTGCTGATGCTGCACATCGAACCCGTTGACCGTGCCCTTGCCGCTATCGGGCTTGAGCACCGTGGTGAGCATGCGCACCATCGTGGTCTTACCGGCGCCATTGGCACCGAGCAGCCCCAGCACGGTGGCACGAGGTACCGCCAGCGAGATGCGGTCGACCGCCACCACGTCGCCGTAGGTCTTGCGCAGGTCTTCCGCGAGAATTGCCGTTTCCGTCATGACGGTTGACTCTACACAATGATTGACTTGCATCAATCATTTATTGAAGTCATGTATTCGCTACACTCCCTGGCGTGGCAGAGCCGGCGGCAGACCCGCAGATGAGCGAAACGTGGCAGCGCATGATGTCGTTGTTCTTCTCCCGCCGCGATGCGTTGTTCGCCGAGCTCTCCAAGCTGGCCCTCACGCCCCCGCACGGGCACGCGCTGATGTCGCTGCGGCATGGGCCCATCCGCATGCGCGACCTGGCCGATGCGATGGCTTGCGATGCGTCGTACGTCACCGCCGTGGCCGACCGGCTGGAGGAACTGAGCCTGGCGGTTCGGCGCAACGCCAGCGATGATCGCCGCGTCCGCGAGCTGGTGCTCACTGCCAAGGGCGAGCGCGTTGCGGCACGGCTGGATGCCATCTTCAGCTCCCCGCCAGCGGCATTGGCAGCGCTGCCCGCTGCCGACCGCGCGGCACTGACGCGCATCTTGCGCAAGGTGGGTGAGCCCACCGATGGCGAGTGGCTGCCCCGCCGCTCGCTGCGCTGAGACGCGTCGGCGCACCTCGCGACGTAGAGCCGAAGGTCCATAGCCGACGCACGAGAAGGCACGTACGTTCGCGAGCGGATGTTTCGCATCGTTCGCCATCAGGCTCTGACGCCCTCGACCTTCCTGTGGGAGGTGGAGGCTCCCGACGTGGCCGCCTCTGCGCAGCCCGGCCAGTTCGTGATGGTGCGCCTTCACGACGGCGCCGAGCGCATTCCGCTCACCATCGCCGACTTCGACGCGGACCGCGGCACGGTCACCGTCGTGGTGCAGGCCCTGGGTCGATCGACCGGCGAGATGCGCGATCACTACCACGAGGGCGACACCTTCGCCGACTTCGTCGGGCCGCTGGGCATGCCCACCCACATCGAGCCCGCCGACCCCGCCGGCAGCCGCCACGTGGTGCTGGTCGGCGGCGGCCTCGGTGTTGCCCCGGTCTTCCCTCAGTTGCGGGCGTTCAAGCAGGCAGGTCACCGAACCACCTGCATCGTGGGCTTCCGCACCGCCGAGCACAGGTTCTGGGAGGACAGGTTAGCCCAGTGGGCAGACGAGCTGATCGTGTGCACCGACGATGGCAGCGCCGGCCGCGCCGGTCTGGTCACCGCCGCACTCGCAACGGTTGTCGACGCCGCGCGACCAGAACAGCTACCAGACCTGGTCGTGGCCATCGGCCCGATGGTGATGATGCGCGCGTGTGCCGAGGTCACCCGCGCCGCGGGCGTGCACACGGTTGCCTCGCTGAACACGATCATGGTCGACGGCACCGGCATGTGCGGTTCGTGTCGCGTCACTGTTGACGGCCAGACACGCTTCGCCTGCGTCGACGGCCCCGACTTCGACGCGCATGCGGTCGACTTCGACGAACTGCTGCTGCGCAACCGTCGCTTCGACAGCGAGGAACGCGCTGCCGCGGCCGACTACGAGCACCGCTGCCAGGTGGAGGAGACCCTCTTCGTGCAGGGCAGGCGCACCTACAAGAAGCTGCGCGAGATCGAACCCACGAAGGTGCCGATGCCCGAACGCGACCCGGAGGTGCGGTCACGCACGTTCGACGAAGTGACGCTGGGTTACTCGTTGTCCGAGGCGCTACGCGAGGCCGAACGTTGCCTGCAGTGCAGCCGCCCGACCTGCATCAGCGGTTGCCCGGTCGCCATCGACATCCCGCGGTTCATCCGCCACCTGCTGGTGAAGGACATCGATGGCGCGTTGAGTGTGATTCGCGAGGCGAACATCCTGCCGTCGGTGTGCGGCCGCGTCTGCCCGCAGGAGACCCAGTGCGAGAGCCAGTGCGTGATCGCCCGCAAGATGGAGCCGGTTGCCATCGGCCGGCTCGAACGCTTCGTCGGCGACCACGGCACCGTGGCCACCCCCGCGATCGCTGCGTCGCACGGCACGCGCGCGGCGGTGGTCGGTTCCGGCCCCGCCGGTCTGGCGTGCGCGGCAGACCTTGCGCGGGCTGGCGTCGACGTGACGATCATCGAGGCGCTGCACGTGGCCGGCGGCGTGCTGCGCTACGGCATTCCGTCGTTCCGCCTGCCACGCGACATCATCGATCGCGAGGTCGCGGGCTTGGTCGACCTCGGCGTGCACATCGAGACCGACAAGGTGGTGGGCCGCACGTTCACCGTGCACGACCTGCTCACCAGCCGCGGCTTCGATGCCGTCTTCCTCGGGGTGGGTGCGGGCGCGCCGTCCTTCCTTGGCATTCCGGGTGAGAACGCGGGCAGGGTGATCAGTGCCAACGAGTTCCTCACACGCGTGAACCTGATGGGCGGCGATCGCTTCCCCGACATCGACACGCCGGTGGGCATCGGCACCGACGTGGTGGTCATCGGCGCCGGCAACACCGCGATGGATTGCATGCGCGTCGCTCGACGCCTTGGCGCCGACGTTCGCTGCGTGTACCGCCGCAGCCGTGCAGAGGCCCCCGCACGGGCCGAGGAGCTGCGCCACGCCGAGGAGGAAGGCGTGCAGTTCCTCTTCCTGCACAACCCGGTGGAGGTGCTCACCGACGAGGCCGGCCTTGTGAGGGGGCTCCGCGTGGAACGCATGGAGCTGGGCGAGCCTGACGAGCGCGGCAGGCGCCGGCCCACGTCGACCGGCGAGATCAGCGACATCGTCTGCGACACGGTCGTGGTCGCGCTGGGCACCAATCCCAACCCGATCCTCACCCGCAACACTGCCGGTTTGGCACTCGACGATCGCGGCTACGTGGCGGCCGACCCGGTGAGCCAGGCGACGAACCTGCCCGGGGTGTTCGCCGGTGGCGACATCGTCACCGGCGGTGCGACGGTGATCCTCGCGATGGGCGCGGGGCGACGAGCCGCCGCCGCGATGCTGGAGTACCTCGACTCCGGCACTGCCGCGCACTCCACCGTCGCCGAGCCGGCCGGGGGTCGGTTGTGCCCTCGTTGCCGTCGGCCCACCGAGAGCGACGGCGATGGCGACGAGGGTGTGTGCTGCGCGGGCAGCACCCTGTCGTGGCGTTGCACCGGTTGCTCGAAGCGCAGCGAGGGGTTCGCGTTCCCGTACGGCCGCTGCCCCGCTTGTGGCGGTGTGCTCGAGGTCATCGACGAGGCAATGCCAAGCGACACGGCACTCGACGACAGCGCAGTCGACGACACGGCACTCGACGGGGCCGCCCTCGAAGCCGTACGGCACGCATTCGAGATCGAGCTGGGTGGGCGCGACTTCTACACCGCCGCCGCCGCTCACACCACCGACGCGGCACTGCACGACATGTTCGGCCGCCTGGCGAAGATGGAGCACGAGCGTGTCGATGTGCTCGTGCTCCATCTTCGCCAGGCGGCCGAACATGTCGTGC